>CACXFK010000110.1 GCA_902766945.1 uncultured Lachnospiraceae bacterium
TTCGCGACCCATTCGCCGTCCCTCTTGCCGTAATCGAGATAAAGCATCGATGCGACCGCATCCACGCGGATCCCGTCCACATGCATGTGCTCCACCCAGAAAAGCGCGTTCGCCAGGAGGAAGTTTTTGACTTCGGGACGGCCGTAATTGAAGATCTTCGTTCCCCATTCCGGGTGCTCTCCCTGGCGGGGATCGCCGTGTTCATAGAGCGCGTAGCCGTCAAATTCCGCAAGTCCGCATTCATCCTTCGGGAAATGCGCCGGAACCCAGTCAAGGATGACCCCGATTCCCTTCCTGTGGAAATAATTGACCATATAGGCAAAATCATCCGGCGTGCCGTACCTGGACGTCGGCGCATAGTATCCGGTGACCTGATAGCCCCAGGATCCGTCGAACGGATGCTCGGCGATGCCCATCAGCTCGATGTGCGTGTAGCCCATGTCGCTGATATAATCCGCCGCTCTCTCAGCGAACTCGCGGTAGGTGTAGAAGCCTTCCGGCCTGCCGTCGCACTCAGGATGCTTCATCCAGGACCCGATATGGCACTCGTAGATGATCATCGGATCCTTGTCGATATTGAATTCGCGCCGTTTTTTAAGCCAGGCGTCATCAGACCACTTCAAATCGGAGATGTCGACGACGACCGAAGCCGTGCCCGGACGGAACTCCGCGCAGTTGCCGAACGGATCGGCTTTGAACAGTCTCTGGTCCTTCGCGCCGATGATGAAATACTTGTACAGCGCACCAGGGCCGACCCCCGGTATGAAGGTCTGCCAGACGCCGATCTCGTCATGACCGGCGATGACATTTGCCTCGGTGTTCCAGCCGTTGAAGTCACCGATCACAGAGACGCTCTTCGCGTTCGGAGCCCAGACGGCAAACCACGTGCCCTCCTGCCCGTCTACAGTCGTCGGATGCGCGCCAAGCTTTCTGTACAGATCGTAGTGTGTCGCGTGTCCGAAGTAATACTGGTCCATCTCTGTGAACTCATATGCGTTCCCCATCTGACTCTCTCCTCATCCGTTGAACCCATCGTTTCGGGCTGTATTTTTTAATCAATTACACACAATTATATCCGTTTCCGCAGGCCGTGTAAATGTCGTTTCTTCAAACAAATACACGCCTGATGTTTCATGAACCGTATGCGCCTTCCCGTCACAATTCCGGAAGTCAGCGCGTGACGGAAATGACCTCCGGCACTTCACGGTTCCGGCCTGTCACAGATGATAGTTCAGGCCTTTCACGTACCGGTCGGCCATATCTTCGGTGACCGCGTGATTGCGGATGATCTCCTGATAGAAGAGACCGCTCCGCTTCACCGTGCGCTTCTGCGTCTCAAAATCGACGTGAACAAGGCCGAAGCGCTTTGTCTCGCCGTCAAGCCATTCGAAGTTGTCCAGCAGCGACCAGTAGTAATAGCGCTCGACGCTGATCTCCGACTTGGCCAGCACCGCAAGCTGGTCATAGAGGAAGAGGCTCCTGAAGCTGTCGTTGTCGTCGCAGATGCCGCTCTCCGTGACCCAGACCGGTCTCGGGCAGATCGCGTAGAGTTCCTTCATGACTTCGGACAGGCCCTGCGGATAGATCTCCCACCCGTAGTCGTCCTTCGGATCCTGCGGGCGCGTCAGGTCGTCGCCGGGCTTGATCACGTGATTCCTCGTGTAATAATTGACGCCGAGGAAATCGCAGTAGACGCCCGCCTTGAAGCCGCCCATATTCTGCAGCGGAGGCATGAAAGTCCCGCGCAGGAAGGCTTTGGCCACGACGTCCTGGAAGCACCATTTGCTGATCACGACACTTCTCGACTGCACCGCGCTCAAGGGGTTCATCGTCGCAAAGGCCCTCATATGCAGGGCGATGCCGACGCGGGTGTCGCGGAAGCCCATCCGCTCCCGCATGCGGTGGATCTTCTCATAGGCGCGGATGTGGCATCCCGCCATGACGGAGAGGACGCGCTGCACCTTCAGCAGATTGTTGTCACCGGGCGGGAAGCCCTGGCCCGCGTAGCCCATATAGGCGTAGACATTTGGCTCGTTGATCGTCACGTAATCCGATACCAGATCTCCGAAGCTTCTCACGGCGACGCCTACATAGCGCAGGAACGTCTTTGCATTGGAAGGCTCGGCGAACCCGCCCCTTCTGGCAAACCAGACCGGGTCCGTAAAATGGTGCAGCGTCAGGCACGGCCTGATCCCGCACTCGATCATATACTCGATCTCCCTGCGGTAATGAGCGATCGCCTCCTCGTCAAACACGCCGGCTTTCGGTTCGATCCGGGCCCATTCGATGCTGAAGCGGTAGGTCTCGATGCCCATCGCGGCCATGATGTCGATATCTTCTTTCCACCGCTCCCAGTGGTCGGCCGCCCTCGTGAAGGAATCATTCACGTGGAGACGTTTCTTTTTTTCCCATTCCCGCCAGGTATGGTCAACCGCGCCGCCTTCAATCTGCGCGGATGAAGTGCCCGCGCCGAGCATCAGGCGCTTCGGCAGTCTGTATCCGTTCATGCTGTTCCCCTTATGATTAAAGTTTCAGTTTCAGTTCAGCAGCTTCTGCTCGTTAAAGCCTCAGTTCAGCAGTTTCCAGTCCGTCACCGAGAAGATGCCTCTGGGCGTGCACCGGATCTCGGGGATCACGGGCAGCGCCATGAAGGACAAGGTGATAAAGGGCTCCATGGATTTCGGCACGCCCATTTTATGCGCCTTGGACGTCATCCGCCGGACCTTCCGGCTGACGTAGCTGTAGCTCTTATCCGAGATGAGGCCCATGATCGGCAGCTCGAGCGTGTCGAACACTTCGCCATTTTCCACGATCGTGTACCCGCCGTGCGTGCGGTCCAGTTCCCGGACCGCC
Organism: uncultured Lachnospiraceae bacterium; assembly: GCA_902766945.1. Taxonomy (GTDB): domain Bacteria; phylum Bacillota; class Clostridia; order Lachnospirales; family Lachnospiraceae; genus Chordicoccus. Next base: position 2,854 of record CACXFK010000110.1, read on the forward strand.
ATGATGATATCGCGGTCGTTGTCGCCGATCACGATGATGTTGTGGCTGTCGTGCGAGACGGACGATGCGATCGCGCCGCCTTTCAGGCCAAAGCCCTGCACGGCTCCGCAGCCGATCTTGCCGGTGTAATGATGGCGCTCAAATACGGCGATCTTGTCGATCTCGCCGTTCGGAACGAATTCGCCGCCATTTTCCGTACCCGGAAGGACCAGGTCGACCCGCTCGGTCAGGATCTGGCCGGGAATCATGCGGATCACGGGGAAGGGCGCGGGACCGGGTGCCAGATGCAGCTTCTCCGGATCGATCCGGGCGAGGTGAATCGTATCGAGCAGCTGGGGCGGGCACGGAGCCGGCTTCACCTTCAGCATGTCGTCGATGCGTTTTCCGTTGTAGAAGACCATCTGGGCGTTGAAGTCTTTCAGGGAGTCCCAGACGACGAGGTCCGCGTCATATCCCGGAGCGACCGCGCCGGTGCGGCGAAGGCCGTAGCAGCGGGCCGGCTGGATCGTCGCCATTTTCACGGCAGCGATCGGGCTGATGCCCATGCTGACCGCTTTCCGGACATTGTTGTCGATATCGCCCTCGCGGATGATGTCGTCGATGTGGCGGTCGTCGGTGCAGAAGCAGAAACCTTCTGTGTTGGTGTTGTTTTCCACGATGCCCTTGACGATCATCTCGAGGTTTTTCGCCGCGCTGCCTTCGCGGATGTGGCAGATCATGCCCATCGAGCGCTCCTGCATGACGTACTCGTAGGTCGTGCCCTCGTGGTCGGTCGTGATGCCGGCGAGCACGTAAGCCGCCATTTCCTCGCGTGTAAGCTCGGGAGCGTGCCCGTCCTTGACCTTGCCGTCAAAGAGCTCGAGCTTCGCGTTCATCTCCGGGTCGCCGCTGATGACCGCCATCGTGTCCATCACTTCGCCGAGGCCGAGAACCCGGCGGTTGTGGATGTAGGGCTCCATTTCCCGGGCGGTCAGGCGGACGCCGTTGTCGTCGATCTCCGTGGCCGGGACGCAGGACGCCACCATCACGTAGACGTGGGCGGGCGACTTCTCCGTCTGTGCCAGGATGTAATCGATGCCGTCGCGGCCGGAGACGTTGGCCGCTTCATGCGGGTCGACGATGAAGGTCGTGGTGCCGTGCTGGGCGGCCTGCGAGATCAGGACCTGCGGATTGACCATCGTGGACTCCAGATGGAGGTGCGCGTCGATGAACCCGCTCGTCAGATACTGACCGTTCAGGTCGATCTCCTCTTCGCCCTCATAGTCGCCGATGCCGACGATCATGCCGTTTTTGATCGCGACGTTTCCTTCCTCCACGCGATCGGTGAACACATTGACAATTTTTGCGTTTTTCAGTACCAGATCAGACTTGATCTGCTTTCTCGCTGCCTGTGAGCAGCCGATATACTTCTCAAGCTTCATCCGAACACCTCCGCTTAAGGCTGACGAAAACAGTTTTCAATTGTTACTATTATAGCATAGGTTCCTTCCTGCATAAAGCGTATTGGGGGCGTGTTAGAGGTACTGAACGGGGTCTGACCCCGTTAGAACTCCTTAACGGGGTCTGACCCCGTTAAGGGCGTTGAACAGCCGCTCCGCATTGTCCCAGGTGATGCGCTCGACCTCCTCGCGGGTGGTGCCCTTCAGCGCGGCGATTGCGTCGGCGACGAAGCGGAGCATCCGCGAGTCGTTGCGCGCGCCGCGGTGCGGCTCCGGAGCGAGGTACGGGCAGTCGGTCTCCAGCACGAGCTTGTCGAGAGGGATTTCGGTCACGACCTTCTTCAGCTTGCGCGAGTTCTCATAGGTCAGGACGCCGCCGATTCCGAGCAGAAATCCCATCCCGGTGTAGATGCGCGCCTGCTCCGCCGAGTAGGCGTACGCGTGTATGATGCCCTTTTGGGCGAGTTCGAAGCCGGGGCCCTCCGGAATCTCTTTTTTCCAGACCCACTCCTTGCCGGGCACTTCCGCATATTCACCCGGCAGCAGCTTCTTCTCAGCCTCGGCCCTGGCCATCTTACGCGCGGGCGATCCCGGGCCGTACATCGCCTCGATGACGCGCAGCGTGTCCGCCGCGGCCGAGCGTGAGTGCACGATGATCGGTTTCTTCTTCCGGACCGCGATGCCGATCTGCCGTCTGAATCCCTCGATCTGCACTTCCCTCGGCTCCACATTCCAGTGGTAGTCGAGCCCGATCTCGCCGACCGCCACGATCTTCGGGTGGTCGAGAAGCCGGTTGATCTTCTCTTCCGTCCCGGCATTCAGCGCGCCCACCTCGTCCGGATGAAGCCCGACCGCTCCGTAAACAAAATCCCAGCGCTCCGCAAGCGCCAACACCCGGTCAAGCGAGCCCGCCGAAGCGCCGACGTCCACGACCCGGCCCACGCTGTTTTCCGCAAGTGAAGCGAGGACCGCATCGCGGTCCCCGTCAAATGCCTCATCATCATAATGTGCATGCGTATCAAATATCATCTGCCTGTTTTCTCCCACGGCCCGTAGGATCTCAGCTGATCAGCGATCCGCCCGGCGTCGTATCCTTGTCCGGCACCATGATCGAGAGCGTCCCGTCCGGCGCCTCCGCGCAGAGGATCATCCCCTGCGACTCCAGCCCCGCCATCTTCCGCGGCGCAAGATTTTCGATCACCATGACTTTCTTGCCGATCATCATGTCCGGTGTATAATGCGGTCTGAGTCCGGAAAGGATCTGAACCGTCTTATCGCCCAGATCCACCTGGCTGCAGAGCAGTTTCTTTGACTTCTTCACTTCCTCGCAGGCCTTGATCTCACCGACCCTGAACTCGCACCGGACAAAATCGTCATACGTGCACTCCGGCCGGTGCTCCAGGACCTCCTTCGTTCCCTCGCCGTCCGCGACAGCCGCCGCTTCCGCTCTGGAATCCGTCACAACCTTCTCGGCCGCTGCCGCCTCGGCTTCCGCCTTCTCCTGAGCCTCCAGCTCCTTCAGCGTCGGCAGTCCGTGCGCCTTTCTCTGCTCGTCGATCCGCTCCATGACATCCTCCGCCTTCAGTCTCGCAAAGAGGATCTCCGGCTCGGCCGTCACCTTGTTTTCCTTCGGGTAATTTCCCGCATGGAACAAATCATCATAGTCGATCATCGGAGCCGCGATCTGGGCGAGAATCCGCTCAGCCGTCTCGGGCATATAAGACGAAAGCAGCGTCGCGCCGGTCTCAATGCCGTCCAGCAGGTTGTAAAGCACGGTCGCAAGCCTGTCCGAAGCCGCCTCGTCCCTGGCCAGCTTCCAGGGCTCCGTCTCGTCAATATACTTATTGCAGCGCTTGAAGAGATTGAACACCTCGGTCAGCGCGTCCGCGACGCGGAGTTTCTCCATCTTCTCCGTCACCTTGCCGACAGTACCGGCGATCACGGATTTCAGGTCGTCGTCAATCCCGCCTTCATCGGACATGCCCTTGTCACACACGGCGCCGTCGAAATACTTGTTGCTCATCGCGATCGTGCGGTTCACGAGATTGCCCATCGTGTTGGCGAGCTCGGAGTTCCATCTCTCGATCATCAGATCATAGGAAATGACGCCGTCATTTTCAAACGGCATCTCATGGATGCAGAAGTACCGGACCGCGTCCACGCTGAAAATCTCCGCGAGATCATCCGCGTAAATGACATTTCCCTTGGACTTCGACATCTTGCCGCCGCTCTGAAGCAGCCACGGATGTCCGAAGACCTGCTTCGGAAGCGGCACGCCGAGCGACATCAGGAAGATCGGCCAGTAGATCGTATGGAACCGGATGATATCCTTCCCGATCAGATGCAGATCCGCCGGCCAGTACTTATTGAACTCGTCGGTCGACTGCCCGTCCGCGTCGTAGCCGATCCCCGTGATATAGTTTGAAAGGGCATCCAGCCAGACATAGCTGACGTGTCCCGGCGCGAAATCGATCGGCACGCCCCATGAGAAGGACGTTCTCGACACGCACAGATCCGTCAGGCCCGGGATCAGGAAATTGTTCATCATTTCATTTTTGCGGCTCTCCGGCTGAATGAACTCCGGATGTGTATTGATATGCTCAATCAGCTTGTCCGCGTACTTGCTCATCCTGAAGAAGTAGGCGGGCTCGGAAGCCGGCTCCACGTCGCAGCCGTCCAGCGGGCATTTGCCGTCCACAAGCTGGGATTCCGTGTAAAATGACTCGCACTCCTTGCAGTACATCCCCTTGTATTCGCCCAGATAGATATCTCCCTTTTCATACATCTTCCGGAAGATCTTCTGGATCTGCTTCTCATGAAAATCATCCGTCGTCCGGATAAAGAAATCATAAGAGGTATTCATCAGGTCCCAGATCCGCTTGATCTCGGCCGATGTCTGATCGACAAAGGCCTTCGGGGTCATGCCGGCTGCATTGGCCCGGTCTTCGATCTTCTGGCCATGCTCGTCGGTACCGGTCTGGAAATGGACGTCATATCCCTCCTGCCTCTTAAATCTCGCGATGGCATCCGCCAGGATGATCTCATAGGTATTGCCGATATGCGGCTTACCCGATGCATAGGCGATCGCCGTCGTGATATAGTACTTACCCTTATTTGCCATAAACTGCCGTTCCTCCTCTTCTCAAAGTCCTGCTCCCGCGGGATATCCTGCCGGATGCGGAACTGTCTTCCAGTGTACTTGAAAAATGGCGCAATTGCAAGGCATCTCCCCATCCCCCAGGGAATGTGTGTATGGAAAATGCGTCATCCCGCAACTTCCAGAATATATGTATCGACGCCATTTGAATAAACGACCTTGCCCAGGCTCTGCAGCAGCTTGTCATTCAGGTCAGGATACTTCTCGCGCTCGAGCACGCCGATATAGACGTACTGAACGCCGTATTTCGTGAGCAGCCGCCGCACCTCTGCCTTGTCGGTTGACGTATACATGGTCTCGCAGTCCGCTGCGCGCTCGTCGACAGCATCCAGATTCTCGCGCCAGAGCCACTCGTGCACCCGCCAGCCGAGCACGGTCGGCAGGCCGGTCGCGACCGAAACGCGCTCATAATCCGAATAACTGTCCCCGGGCGCCTCAAGGATTGCAGGCTGTCCGGATACATTGCTGTTCAGCCAGTTGATCGCCTCAAAGTCTGACGGAAAGCTTTCCGATACGAACACCGAAGCGTCCGTGTGGATGCGCATGGACGGGTCAAAGATATTTCCGAACCAGTCGGAAACCGACTTCCCGGTATACCCTGCCGTCAGGAGCAGAAGCGCGATCCCGACGCTCCCGAGCACAAGCGAGACCGTTCCGCCGCGCTGTTTTGCGGGTTCTCCAATCTCTTGAGCCATCGAACGGTCGTCATCCGCAAATCCATGCCGCCAATTTCCTTCCGGCAGTTCCTCATCGAAGATTTCCGCTACAGGCTCCTCATGTTCCTCGGGCTGCTCCGGCTCTCCAGACCCCGCCGGGATCTCCGGCTCTCCTGCTTCATCCGGCGTTTCATGCCGGCGCACGGCCCGGTCCGGGATGCCGGCCCGTTTCCGGGCTCCCAGGACAACCGCCCGCACCAGAATATACGCCATGCACATCCCGAAAAGGATGAAGGCCTGATACGTCAGCTTGAACATCGTATTGGCGCGGTAGTGTTCGCCGCTGTAGATGTCCTTCACATAGATCACTTCCGGCAGGAATACCAGCCCCGCCGCGCACAGGCCGTACATCAGGACGGCGAGGTCCGGGAGAGGCATTTTCCGCACTTTCCAGAGGACCCGCGGTGTCATCCGCTTCATCTCGCGGTGCGAAAGAATCAGGCTGATGATATAGCCGATCAGGATGACCGCAGGCAGCCCCCACAGGATCAGCAGCTGGTACGGCTGAGAGAACGAGTGCGTCCGCCCGACCTCCGATGAGATTTTCTCAAATGAAACCGTAAACGGCAGCGCCGCCACATAGCCCGCCGCGAACATGACAGCCGCGATGCCGAGCATGATCAGCACGAATTTCAGGATCTCATCGCGGTAGATTCGAAGCAGCACGAAGAAGAAAATGGAGCCGCACACCACGTAATAAATCGGGAAATCCCAGTAGTTGGTCCAGCGGAACGCCCCCGTCATAAAGCCGGCGAGGAGAACTTCCGTCTTCAGGAAGGGCCATTTGGCGGGACGTCTCGGATCCTGCTTCTTCGCCCAGGCGTATACGACGGCGGTCACGGTGACGACAAACAGAATATTCAGATAGTGCGCGTGGAGATCGCCGAGGACGGACGAATAAGCCGGAAACTCGTGGATCGTCTTGTCCGGAAGATCCGGATCATAGCCGATGTAGCGGGTTGAGTCCGGGAACCAGTACGAGTAGGAAAGGCCCTTTGCGCGATTCACGATCGGCAGGATGATGCCGTAGATCACGTAGTGGAAATTGCCGCAAAATGCCACTGCGGTACCGCCGAGCAGTCCGGAAAGGAATGCAGCGGGGCTCCGGCCGGTCCTTCCGAGGCGGTCATGCGTGAGCTGGAAAACAAGCGAGAACGGCAGCATGAAGGAAAATGCCGTGACCGTCGCGCGCATCAGATTATAGCCTTCGCCGGCTGTCACCTGCGTCAGCTTCGTCAGGAAAGCCGCCATGTACTGGCCGCCGTAATAATAATTGATGGCTTCGCCGGCGAACCAGGGGTCCGCAAACGGCATCCTGAGGCTTCGCATCATGGATGTCAGGAAGGCGTAGTCCATGAATTTCTCGGTGCCGTACGCTTCGGGCTTAAAGCCGATGACGTAGACGGACAGCGCAATCAGGAGGAAGAGAAGAAGCTCTTCGGCCAGAACCATCTTCCATGCTGCTTTCAGACCGTCCGGCAGGTCCTCATCTGCGGGCTCAAGACCCGCGCGCCTCGGAATCACGGTGTTCCGGTAGTGCTTCACTGCGTACAGGCCGTAATTGGCGATCGTGAGAAAGGCCATGACCGCGAAGATATTACCCTGCGTGAACGCGACTTTCCCGGTGCAGTTCAGGGCAAAAAGAAGCCAGGCTGAAAAGAAGAGACCGATCGTCTTGGCGAACAGCCAGCCTCTGTCCTCAAAGCAGCGGAATATTTTATGCGCAAGCGGAAAGAATGCGATGCCTGTCAGAAGCAGCGCAAACCACCAAAGTAGTACAACCCTCATAAACTCCCCACATTTCTGTCTTTTTTAATAGAATGACCCTTGCGGAAATTATACCCCGCCGGCCTTCCTTAGTAAAGCGGACTTTATCGTCCCTACCTCCGATTAAGGGAGGCTTCAGATTGCTTTTTACCTACAAATATGGTAGATTTAGAGACAACAAAAGAAGCGTTTCGGCGCACACATTTTTCATAAGAAAAGGAGATTTTCAATATGGCAAAATGGGTATGCAATGTCTGCGGTTATGTTCATGAAGGAGACACTCCTCCGGAAGCATGTCCGATCTGTAAGGCTCCGGCTTCCAAGTTCACAAAGCAGGCCGAAGATATGGTCTGGGCTGCCGAGCATGTTGTCGGCATCGCATCTGATGTTCCGGAAGATATCAAGAACGATCTTCGTGACAACTTCACGGGCGAGTGCTCTGAAGTCGGTATGTATCTTGCGATGAGCCGCGTCGCGTTCCGCGAAGGCTATCCGGAAATCGGCCTGTACTGGGAGAAGGCAGCGTACGAAGAAGCGGAGCACGCTGCGAAATTTGCAGAGCTCCTCGGCGAAGTCGTCACAGACAGCACCAAGAAGAACCTCGAGATGCGCGTTGACGCCGAAAATGGCGCAACAGCCGGCAAAACGGACCTTGCGAAGCGCGCGAAGGCTCTGAATCTCGATGCGATCCATGACACCGTCCATGAGATGGCAAGAGACGAGGCAAGACACGGCAAAGCATTCAAGGGCCTTCTGGAGAGATACTTCGGCTGATACTGCTGTCTCAGCAGTGAAGCGATCTGCTGTAAAAGAAGGAGAATCAAAAGGTTTTGAAGAATTTGCACCCAGTTGTTAAATTTATCATTATGTTTGTGATCGGAGTGATCGTCATGATTGCCGCACAATGGTTTGCCGCCTTTGTGAAGCATAAGCCGTTCACATTCGACTGGCTCTATATCATCGGCATGGGCGTCCTGATCGCCGTGCTGGATCTGATGTTCCCTTCTGAGAAGAGAAAAGAGAACAGGGAAAACCTGAAAAAACGTTTCAAA
>CACXFK010000111.1 GCA_902766945.1 uncultured Lachnospiraceae bacterium
GTGCCGGCGATATCCTGGTCGGCAAGGTGACCCCGAAGGGCGAAACCGAGCTGACAGCCGAGGAGAGACTGCTCCGCGCCATTTTCGGTGAGAAGGAACGTGAAGTCAGGGATACGTCACTCAAGGTGCCGCACGGCGAGTACGGTATTGTCGTGGACGCGAAGGTGTTCAGCCGCGAGAACGGCGACGAACTGCCTCCGGGAGTCCATCAGTCGGTGCGCATCTATATCGCCCAGAAGAGAAAGATCTCGGTCGGCGACAAGATGGCCGGACGTCACGGCAACAAGGGTGTCGTCTCGCGCGTGCTCCCGATCGAGGATATGCCGTATCTGCCGAACGGAAGACCGCTCGACATCGTGCTGAACCCCCTCGGCGTGCCTTCCCGTATGAATATCGGGCAGGTTCTTGAGATTCACCTCTCGCTTGCGGCGATGGCTCTGGGCTTCAATATTTCGACGCCCGTGTTCGACGGCGCGAAGGAAATTGATATCCAGGATACGCTTGAACTGGCGAACGATTACGTCAACACGAGCTGGGAAGAATTCTCGGCGAAATATAAAGACGTGCTCGATCCCGAGGTTTACCGTTATCTCGGCGAACACCTTGAGCACAGAGAACTCTGGAAGGGCGTTCCGCTTTCCAGAGACGGCAAGGTTCTTTTGAGGGACGGCCGTACGGGCGAGTATTTCGACGCGCCTACGACGATCGGCCACATGCACTATCTGAAGCTGCATCACCTTGTCGACGATAAGATCCATGCCCGTTCGACGGGCCCGTACTCACTCGTGACGCAGCAGCCTCTGGGCGGCAAGGCCCAGTTCGGCGGCCAGCGTTTCGGTGAAATGGAAGTCTGGGCTCTTGAAGCCTATGGCGCATCCTATACGCTGCAGGAGATCCTGACGATGAAGTCCGATGACGTGGTAGGCCGCGTCAAGACCTACGAAGCGATCATCAAGGGAGACAACATCCCGAGTCCGGGCATCCCCGAGTCCTTCAAGGTCCTCCTGAAGGAGCTCCAGTCTCTCGGCCTCGATATCCGGGTGCTCGACGAGAAGCGCGAGGAGGTCCAGCTGAAGGAATCCATTGACTACGGCGACACGGACTTCCGTTCGGTCGAGATGGAGGACAGCAGGAGAAGAGGGGCCAGCTACGACGAATTTGCCGGCAGCGGCTTTACGGAGCAGCGGATCGACGAAGAGAGCGGACAGCTTGTCGACGTTGAGGAGCAGCTTGTTGATGACAACTATGACGAAGAATATCTCGATGAGGAAGCGGATGCCGCGTTCTTAAGCGGCGAACTGACTGACGACGACGAATCCTGAAAGACAGCGCGATCATGAGTCTTGTTGTGTTTCGACAGGTTTCAAATGCGGGAGGTATACATGGCAGAGTTTTATAAACAGCAGGAAGAGTACAAGCCGACGACGTTTGACGCGATCAAGATCGGTCTTGCCTCTCCTGAGAAGATCCGCGAGTGGTCCCATGGCGAGGTCAGGAAACCGGAGACAATCAATTACAGAACGCTGAAGCCGGAAAAAGACGGCCTGTTCTGTGAGCGCATCTTCGGACCGTCCAAGGACTGGGAATGCCACTGCGGAAAGTATAAGAAGATCCGCTATAAAGGCGTGGTCTGCGACCGCTGCGGCGTTGAAGTGACGAAATCCTCGGTGAGACGTGAGCGTATGGGTCACATCGAGCTGGCTGCACCGGTTTCCCATATCTGGTATTTTAAGGGCATTCCGTCGAGAATGGGTCTCATTCTCGACATGTCTCCCCGTACATTGGAGAAGGTGCTCTATTTTGCGAATTACATCGTACTCGATCCCGCGGACGCGGCTCCCGGACTGATCAGGAAGCAGATCCTGACCGAGAAGGAGTATCAGGACGCGAGAGCGGCCTACGGATGGAATTTCCGTGTCGGCATGGGCGCGGAAGCCGTTCAGGAACTGCTGAAGGACATTGACCTTGAGCAGGAGTCGGCCGACCTTAAGAAAGAACTGAAGGAGTCCACAGGACAGAAGCGGGCCCGCATCATCAAGAGACTTGAGGTGGTCGAGGCGTTCCGCGAATCAGGGAACAAGCCCGAGTGGATGGTCATGAACGTGATCCCGGTGATTCCGCCGGATCTCCGCCCGATGGTTCAGCTGGACGGCGGCCGCTTCGCGACCTCTGATCTGAACGATCTGTACAGAAGGATCATCAACCGGAACAACCGTCTTAAGAGACTGCTTGAACTCGGCGCTCCCGAGATTATTGTCCGCAATGAAAAGCGCATGCTGCAGGAAGCGGTGGACGCCCTGATCGACAACGGCCGCCGCGGCAGACCGGTTACCGGCCCCGGCAACCGCGCACTGAAATCACTGTCCGACATGCTGAAGGGCAAGTCCGGCCGTTTCCGCCAGAACCTGCTCGGCAAGCGCGTCGACTATTCAGGCCGTTCCGTTATCGTCGTAGGACCGGAACTGAAGATCTATCAGTGCGGCCTTCCGAAGGAAATGGCGATCGAGCTGTTTAAGCCCTTCGTGATGAAGGAACTTGTCCAGCGCGGCACGGCCCACAATATCAAGAGCGCCAAGAAGATGGTGGAGCGCCTTGAAAACGGCGTATGGGACGTCCTCGAAGATGTCATTACCGAGCATCCCGTTATGCTGAACCGCGCGCCGACACTTCACCGTCTCGGCATCCAGGCCTTTGAGCCGATCCTGGTCGAGGGCAAGGCGATCAAGCTGCATCCGCTCGTCTGTACGGCGTTCAACGCCGACTTTGACGGCGACCAGATGGCGGTTCACCTTCCGCTTTCCGTTGAAGCGCAGGCGGAGTGCCGTTTCATGCTCCTGTCTCCGAACAACCTGCTGAAGCCGTCTGACGGCGGACCGGTTGCGGTTCCTTCACAGGACATGGTGCTCGGCGTTTATTACCTGACACAGGAGCGTCCCGGCGCGAAGGGAGAAGGCATGCACTTCTCCAGCGTCAATGAAGCGATTCTCGCTCATGAGAACAAGTACATCACGCTTCAGACGAAGATCGTGGTCCGCATCAAAAAGCAGCTTCCGGACGGCACGACCGTGACGGGAAATATCGAGAGCACGCTCGGCAGACTGCTCTTTAACGAAATCATTCCGCAGGACCTCGGTTTTGTGGAAAGAAATACGCCGGAAGATTACCTGAAGCCGGAGATTGACTTCCTCACGGATAAGAAAATGCTGAAGTCGATCCTCTGGAAGACGATCAACCGCCACGGTGCGACCGTGACAGCTGAGGTGCTCGACAACGTCAAGGCGATGGGCTATAAGTATTCGACGCTTGCCGCGATGACGGTCTCCATTTCCGATATGACGGTCCCGCCCGAAAAACCGCAGCTGATCGCGGAGGCGCAGGCCAAGGTGGATGAGATCACCAAGAACTACAGACGCGGCCTGAGTACGGATGAAGAGCGCTACAAGGAAGTCATCGATATCTGGAAAGAAACCGACGGCATCCTGACCGAGAAACTTCTGAGCGGACTCGACAAGTACAACAATATTTTCATGATGGCGGACTCCGGTGCCCGCGGATCCAGCAAGCAGATCAAGCAGCTTGCGGGTATGCGAGGCCTGATGGCGGATACGACCGGTCACACGATCGAGCTGCCGATTACGTCCAACTTCCGTGAAGGCCTGGACGTTCTGGAGTACTTCATGTCTGCTCACGGCGCCAGAAAGGGTCTGTCCGACACGGCGCTCCGTACGGCGGACTCCGGTTATCTGACCCGCCGCCTCGTCGACGTCTCTCAGGAACTGATCATCCGTGAGACGGACTGCGCGGTGAACAGGGATGAGATCCCCGGCATGTGGGTCCGGAAGTTTGCCGAAGGCGAAAATGACAAGGAAGAGATCGAACCGCTCGAGGAGCGTATCCGCGGCCGGTTCGCGGCGAAGACGGTTGTGGACCGTGACGGAAACGTGATCGTCAAAGCCAATCATATGATCACACCGCGGCGCGCGGAGCGCATCGTGGCGGAAGGCGTCGATGACGAGGGCAACCCGATCACGCAGGTCAAGATCAGAACGATCCTGACATGCCGCAGCAAGATCGGCATCTGCGTGAAGTGTTACGGCGCGAACATGGCGACCGGCGAAGCGGTCCAGGTCGGTGAAGCCGTCGGCATCATCGCGGCCCAGTCGATCGGTGAGCCCGGTACGCAGCTGACGATGAGAACCTTCCATACCGGCGGCGTCGCAGGCGGCGATATCACACAGGGTCTTCCCCGTGTCGAGGAGCTTTTTGAGGCGAGAAAGCCGAAGGGCGACGCGGTGATCACAGAGATCGCCGGAACGGTCCAGATCCTTGACAGCAAGAAGAAGCGCGAAGTCGTCGTGACGGATGAAAATGCGCCGGAAGGCAGCAAGGAACGCCAGAAGACATATCAGATCAAGTACGGCTCCAGACTCCGCGTGACGGACGGCCAGATGATCGACGCGGGCGCACCGCTGACAGACGGCTCCATCAACCCGCATGATATCATGAAGATCCGCGGCGTCCGCGCCGTCCAGGATTATATGCTGTGCGAAGTCCAGAAGGTATACCGCCTGCAGGGCGTTGATATCAACGACAAGCACATCGAAGTGATCGTCCGCCAGATGCTCCGCAAGGTGCGTATCGAGAAGAGCGGCGATACGGACTTCCTGCCGGGTTCTCTCGTTGACCACCTCGATTTCGAGGACATCAATGAAGAACTGATCAAGGAAGGCAAGGAGCCGGCCGAAGGCACACGCGTCGTGCTCGGCATCACCAAGTCCGCACTGGCTACGAACTCCTTCATGAGCGCCGCGTCCTTCCAGGAGACCACAAAGGTCCTGACGGATGCCGCGATCAAGGGCAAGATCGACCCGCTGATCGGACTCAAAGAAAACGTCATCATCGGCCAGCTGATTCCGGCCGGTACAGGCCTCAAGCGCTACCGCTCGATCCATCTCGATACGGATGACAAGATCGAGGAGAGAAAAGCGGCGGAAGCCGAAGCGAGGGCAAACGGATACCGCCCGGATCTGTATGAGGACGATGAGGAATTCCACGAGGACGAGCCGCTTCCTGAGGACGGCATAGCCGAAGAGGCAGCCGCGGAAGAGACGGCCGATGAGGTCGAGGCAGAGGAGACGCTTGTCTCGGAAGAGTAAGATTTTTATATGGGGTCAGACCCCGTTAAGTAAACTTAACGGGATCTGACCCCTTTTTGTTGTATTCTTACGATCGGTGACGGATTCCGTAAGTTCCTTCGATTGATTTTTACTTCGCACTTTGGGATAATATCAGCAGATTCCTTTCAGCTCCGACCGGAGCATCTATGTTCCTGCGATTCACATGTCAGACCGGTTTCAGGCACGGGCGCCGCGGCACCCGCTGTGTGAACGTATGTCTTTTTTGTCCTGGCAAGGGGAGGCGTGGAACTATGAAAGTCGGGGAGGTACTGGGAGGGAGATATGAGCTGTTGAAGCAGATCGGCCGCGGCGGAAGCGGCACCGTCTATCTGGCGATGGATATGAACCTGAGAAAAAACTGGGCGCTGAAGGCGCTTGAAAAAACCGGCACCGCGAAGGACGACGTCACAAAAGCGGTCCTCATGTCCGAACTGGATATGCTGAAGAAGCTGTCGCATCCGAATCTTCCCCGCATTGTAGACGCATTTGAAAATGAAGAGGCCTTTTTTGTCGTCATGGATTTCATCGAGGGAAAGACCCTAAGCCGGCTGCTGATGGAGGAAGGAGCTCAGAACGAAGAGGACGTGCTCAGGTGGGCCCTCACCATCGCGGAAGTGCTGCGCTATCTTCACAGCCGCCATCCCCCTGTCATCTACAGGGATATGAAACCGGCCAATATCATGCTGAAGCCGTCCGGTGAAGTGGTGCTCTTTGACTTCGGCATCGCCAGGGAGCGGAAAACCGGGTCCGGGCAGGACACACTTTTACTGTGCACACCCGGATATGCCGCTCCGGAGCAGCTTGGCGGCGCGCAGACGGACGAAAGGACCGATATATACGGGTTCGGCGCGACGATCTATCATCTGCTCACGGGGCAGGATCCCGGGAAACCACCTTACCTGATCCGCCCGCTTCGTCAGCTGAACGCTTCATTTTCCAAAGGGTTTGAGATCATCATCGGGCAGTGCACGGAGAAGGATCCGGCAAAGCGCTACCAGAACTGTACACAGCTGCTCCGCGACCTCCGCCACGTGCGGGAGATGGACGACGTCTTTTTGAGAAAGGAGAAAAGAAAGCTGATGGCATTTTCCGTTGCACTGTCCGTTGGGATCGCGGGACTTGTTTTTGCGGCGGCAGGCAGGAGCGGGATCCGGAACGAGCAAAACGCGCGGTATATCCGGCTTCTGTCCGAGGCGGATCAGCTGGCGCTAAGAGAGGGGGAGACATTCTCGGAGGAGGTCGTGACCGCTTACACGGAGGCCGGGGACGCGCTGCCGGAACGGGAGGAGGCATGGCTGCGCATACTTGATTACTGCGCCGAGATGGGCTGCCCGAAAAAAGGGCTTCAGACAGTCTGCGCCAGAGTCGATATCGGGCAGGGCGGCATTGACACGCTCCCGGCCGTTCTGTTCAGGATCGGGGAACTGTATTTTGAGGGAACCGGCGGCGAGAGGGCCGCTTCGGGAGATTACCGGCGGGCGGCCCGCTATTTCGCGATGATCGACCACCGCGTGATGCCCGAATCCGTTTATTACGCCTCGCTCGCAGAAGCCATGAGCGCGCAGGGCGGAAAGACGGACTGGAGCTATATCGCGGGTATGCTGCGCCATTTTGAATCGTATAATGCCGGCCTTGGCATCTCGCTCTGGCGGATCCGGAATACGATGGCGGCAGCCGGCGTGTATGCGTCAAACCGCCGGGCGATGTCGGAGAGCGGAATCGATGCCTGGGGAGAGGCGATCCGGCTGCTTAAGCAGGCGGAGGCTGACGCTTCCACGCTTCTTACGGAGGCGGAAAGCGGGGTGCCCGCAGAGTACACGTATGAAGAAGTCGCGGAGAAAGAGCGCCGGATCCTGAGACGCCTCGGTGCACTCTGTGCGGCTGCGTATGCGGCGGGACATACAGCGGGCAGCTGGGAGGATGCCGCCGCTTTTTATGAGAAGCTGCTCCGGTATACGGAGGATGCGGACGAGATCAGGGAGATCCGCTTCCGTATTGCGGACGCCGTTCAGACGGGCGGTGATGAAGGGCAGATTCTTGCCGCGAGGAAGAAACTGACGGAAGA
>CACXFK010000112.1 GCA_902766945.1 uncultured Lachnospiraceae bacterium
CTTGATGACGAGGGAGGCGTCATAGATCCGGACATGGTGGAGACGCTCCGGGACATCGTGACGGCCAACGGGCGTTCCTACAGCAATCCTATTTATAATGAAGACGGAACGATCGATATGGATGCCTCCAGACGCGTGGAGATCAAATTCCGGCTGCGTGAGGAGGAAATGGTGGATCAGATGATGGAAATCCTGAATCAGTGAGGTTTCGGGAACCGTGATTGATCAGGGCGGACAATAGTCCGCCTTTTTTATTTTTGTGTTGACATCCGCGTAAGGCGGGTGTATATTTTGTACTAAGATATTAGCACTCCTTCAAACTGAGTGCTAATAGCCGGAAAGGAAAGGACGTTTTGGAACTGGATGCAAGAAAAACGACGATATTGGATGCCATCATCCGGACGTACCTGAAGACAGGCGAGCCGGTCGGTTCGAGGACGATCTCCAAGTACACGGATCTCAATCTGAGCTCCGCCACGATCCGGAACGAGATGTCGGATCTGGAAGAGATGGGGTATATCATTCAGCCGCATACGTCGGCCGGACGTATTCCGACTGACAAAGCGTACCGTCTCTACGTCGACCGCCTGGTTGAGAAGAAGACCGAGCAGGTCACGGCCGTCAACTCGCTGATGATCGCGAGGACAAACAGGATGGAGGGCATACTCAAACAGGTAGTCCGCATGCTCGCGGCCAACACAAACTACACTGCGATGCTGTCCGCGCCGTCCTATAAACAGAATAAGGTTAAGTTCATCCAGCTTTCGAAGCTTTCGCCGAGGCAGCTGCTCACGGTCGTCGTCATTGACGGAAACATCGTCAAGAATCATCTGATCGACCTGGCGGAAGAGATCACCGAGGAACAGGTTTTAAAACTGAACCTCCTCCTCAATACCCGGTTCAACGGGCTTACGCTCTCGGATATCAATCTCGGCCTCATTTCCAATGTAAAGGAAGAGGCGGGGATGCACAGCGAGATCGTCAGCGAAGTGCTGGATACGATCGCGGAAGTGATCCGGGCCGAAACCGACGAGAATATGCAGATCTATACCAGCGGCGCCAACAATATATTCAAATATCCGGAGCTGTCGGACAGTGAGCGCGCGAGCCGGCTGATCTCCACGCTTGAGGAGAAGGAAACGCTTGCGGACTTCATCAACGCCGATGAGGAGGAAGCGCAGGACGACAACGGCATCCGCGTTTACATCGGCGATGAGAGCCCGGTCGAGTCCATGAAGGACTGCAGCGTCGTGACCGCGACCTATGAACTCGGAGACGGCCTGCAGGGGACGATCGGCATCATCGGACCGAAGCGGATGGATTATGAACATGTGATGAATTCGCTGAAGACAGTCAAAGCGACACTGAGCGATATATTCGGAAAGGCCGATTCCGGAAGTGTGCCGGAAGGCACGGAAAGTGAGGACAGTTAGAGTTGAGCGAAGAAGAAAAGACAGTAATCGGGGAAGAAACGCAGAACATTGAGGAAGCGGACGCTGCGGACTGCGGCACCGGGGAAACCGCTGAAAAGAGCGGCGAAGCGGCTGAAGCGGCCTGCGGAGAAGCCGAAAAGGGGACGGAAGCCTCCTCTGAAGCCGGTGCGGACGCGGAATCCGAAGAAGACGCCGGAAGTGCCTGCGGCGGTGAAGCGGAGACAGACAGCGCGGACGACGGCAAAGCGGAGGCGGACGGAGCCGAAGGCGGCGACGGCGCTAAGAAACCCGGGCACCGCGAGTTAAAGGCGCTGGAAAAGAAAGACGAAGAAATCCGTCAGATCACCGACCGCTATATGCGGACGCTGGCGGAGTATGAAAACTTCAGGAAACGAACGGAAAAAGAAAAACAGGATCTGTACAGTTACGCCGTGAAGGACGTGATGGCGAAGATCCTCCCGGTTCTCGATAATGTCGAGCGCGGCATCGCCGCCATCCCGGAGGAGTCGAAAGACGACCCGATCGCGGAAGGCATGGACAAGATCGGGAAGCAGTTTATGAAAGCTCTCGACGATATCGGCATAAAGCCGATCGAGGCGGAAGGACAGCCGTTCAATCCGGATCTCCATAATGCGGTCATGCATGTGGAGGACGAGGCGCTTGGCGACAACATCGTCGCGGAGGAGTTCCTGAAAGGATATACATACCGCGACACCGTGGTCCGGCATTCCATGGTAAAAGTCGCAAACTGATGAGAAAATAAACCACTTTTGAGTGAGAGAGGAGCATTATTATGAGCAAGATTATCGGTATTGACCTTGGTACAACCAACAGCTGCGTAGCCGTTATGGAAGGCGGGCAGCCTACAGTGATCGCGAACGCGGAAGGCGTCAGAACCACTCCGTCCGTCGTCGCCTTTACAAAGAGCGGGGAGCGTCTCGTCGGCGAGCCCGCAAAAAGACAGGCCGTCACGAACTCTGAGAACACCATTTCCTCCATCAAGAGAAAAATGGGGACGAGCGAGAAGGTGACCGCCGGCGGCAAGAGCTACACGCCGCAGGAGATCTCGGCCATGATCCTGCAGAAGCTGAAGGCGGACGCAGAGAGCTATCTGGGCGAGAAGGTTTCGGAAGCCGTCATCACGGTTCCGGCTTACTTCAATGACGCACAGCGTCAGGCGACAAAGGATGCCGGCAAGATCGCCGGACTTGAAGTCAAGCGTATCATCAACGAGCCGACGGCGGCCGCTCTGGCTTACGGCCTTGACAATGAGAGCGACCAGAAGATTATGGTGTACGACCTGGGCGGCGGCACATTTGATGTGTCCATCATCGAGATCGGCGACGGCGTCATCGAGGTTCTCGCGGTTAACGGCGACAGCCTGCTCGGCGGCGACGACTTTGATAACGTGATCGCGAATTACATGATCGATGAATTCAGGAAGAAGGAAGGCGTCGACCTGTCCAAGGACAACATGGCCCTTCAGAGAATCAAGGAAGCGGCTGAGAAGGCAAAGAAAGAGCTTTCGACCGCGACCACGACAAATATCAACCTTCCGTTCATCACGGCAACGTCGGAAGGCCCGAAGCACTTTGATATGGACCTGACACGCGCGAAGTTCGATGAACTGACGCACGAGCTGGTTGAGAGAACCGTGGGACCGGTTCAGAAAGCGCTCGCAGACGCGGATCTGACCGCGTCGGATCTGACGAAGGTCCTGCTCGTCGGCGGCTCCACACGTATCCCGGCTGTCCAGGAACGCGTCAGAACCCTGACCGGCAAGGAGCCGAGCAAGAACCTGAACCCGGATGAGTGCGTGGCACTCGGCGCTTCGATCCAGGGCGGCAAGCTTGCGGGCGACGCAGGCGCCGGCGACATCCTTCTGCTTGACGTCACTCCGCTGTCTCTTTCCATCGAGACAATGGGCGGCGTAGCGACGAAGCTGATCGAGCGCAACACGACGATCCCGACAAAGAAGAGCCAGATCTTCTCGACGGCGGCGGACAACCAGACAGCCGTGGACATCAACGTCCTTCAGGGCGAGAGACAGTTCGCGCGCGACAACAAGTCGCTCGGCCAGTTCCGTCTGGACGGCATCCCGCCCGCAAGACGCGGTGTCCCGCAGATCGAGGTGACCTTCGATATTGACGCGAACGGTATCGTCAACGTCTCCGCCAAGGACCTCGGCACCGGAAAAGAGCAGCACATCACCATCACCGCCAGCTCCAATATGTCGGATGCGGACATTGACCGCGCGGTCAAGGAAGCGCAGCAGTATGAAGCTGAGGACAAGAAGCGCAAGGAAGGCGTGGATACGCGGAACGAAGCGGACAGCATGGTGTTCCAGGTCGAAGACGCGCTGAAAAATGCAGGCGACAAGCTGGATGCTTCCGACAAGGCGGCTGTTGAGAGCGATCTCCAGGCCCTGAGGGACATTCTGGCAAAGCACACGGACGCATCGGCGATCCTTTCCGACGCGGACATCAGCGAGATGAAAGCGGCCAAGGACAAGCTGCTTGAGAGCGCCCAGAAGCTGTTTGCGAAGATGTATGAGCAGACACAGGGCGGCGCTCAGGGCGGACCGCAGGGCGGCCCGGACATGGGCGGCTTCGGCGGATCGGGAGCGAACTCCTACGGCGGCGGCAGCGACGATGATGTCGTGGATGCCGATTTCAAGGAAGTCTAATAAATTCATTATAACGTCTCGGACAGCTCCTCCCACACGGGGGAGCTGTTCGCGGGCAGAAAGGAAGAACGGCCGGGGGCATGCACACCCGTGCAGGCCAGACCGGCTGCTGCGAAATGGCTGATAAAAGAGATTACTACGAGGTCCTCGGCGTCTCGAAGGACGCCACCGAGAGTGACCTGAAAAAGGCATACAGGAAGCTCGCAAAGAAGTATCATCCGGACATGAATCCGGGTGATGAAAAAGCGGCTGAAAAGTTCAAGGAGGCGTCCGAGGCGTACTCCGTCCTTTCCGATCCCCAGAAACGTTCGCAGTATGACCAGTTCGGCCACGCTGCGTTTGAGGAAAATGGCGGTTTCGGCGGGTTCGATTTCAACAGCGCCGATATGGGCGATCTGTTTGGCGACCTGTTCGGCGATCTCTTCGGAGGCGGCCGGCGGTCATCCGGACGCGGCGCTTCGAACGGTCCGATGCGCGGCGCGAATGTGCGGACTTCCATCAATATCACGTTTGAGGAGGCGGTTTTCGGCTGCGAGAAGCAGCTCGAGCTGAATCTGAGAGAGCCCTGCCCGACATGCGGAGGGACCGGCGCGAAAAAAGGCACGACACCCCAGACCTGCAGCAAGTGCCGGGGCAGCGGCCGCGTGATCACGACCCAGCAGTCGATCTTCGGCATGATGCAGACCGAAACCGTCTGTCCGGACTGCCGCGGGACCGGGAAGATCATCAAGGAAAAATGCCCGGACTGCCGCGGGACCGGCTACATCACGAAGCAGACGAAGTTCAAGGTGGATATCCCGGCCGGCATCGACAACGGGATGTCCGTCCGGATCCGGGACAAGGGCGAACCGGGCGTCAACGGGGGACCGCGGGGCGATCTCCTCGTGGAAGTGCACGTGGCAAGACATCCCGTGTTTCAGCGCGACGACACCAATATCTTTTCCACGGTTCCGATCTCGTTCACGAAAGCCGCGCTCGGAGGCAAGATCAGGATCCGGACCGTGGACGGGGAAGTGGAATACGAGGTCAAAGCCGGCACACAGACGGATACGAGGATCCGGCTGCGCGGCAAAGGCGTGCCGTCCATACATAACAAGGACAGACGGGGCGATCACTATGTGACTCTGGTTGTCCAGGTGCCGACCAAGCTGAACCGCGAACAGAAAAAGGCGCTGCAGGCGTATGCCAAGGCGTGCGGAGAGGACAATTAAACATGGAATGGAAACGCTTCAGAATTCATACGACGGAAGAGGCGGAAGACCTCGTGACGTCGATGCTCTATGAGATGGGCTATGAAGGCGTTGAAATTGAAGACAAAAGGCCGGTCGCGCCGGAAGAGAGCGGCGGCCTTTTTGGCGATGTTGTGCCTGAGCTGCCCGAAGACGATCATCTCGCCGTGATTTCCTGCTATACGGATATGGATGCGGACAGCGAGGCCGTGATCGACAGCATTTCCAAAGGCCTTCTTGAACTGAAGGCACTCTGCCCGGATCTCGGATCCTGCCTGGTGGAGGAATCGAAGACGGCGGAGGAGGACTGGATCAATAACTGGAAAGAGTTCTTTCACAGCTTCCGGATCGATGACATCCTGATCCGGCCGACCTGGGAAGAGGAGAGCGAGGAAGATATGGACAGCTCGATGGTGCTCCGCATCGATCCGGGGGCCGCATTCGGCACGGGAGCGCACGAATCGACGCAGCTTGCGATCAAGGCCGTCCGGAAATACATCCGCGAAGGGGACCGTTTCCTGGATATCGGGACGGGCAGCGGGATTCTCGGTATCGTGGCGCTGAAGAGCGGCGCCTCCGAAGTCTTCGGAACGGATCTGGACCCCAACACCCTTCCGGCCATTGAGGACAACATCCGACAGAACGGGGTTGACGAAAACACGTTTACGAGGGTGCTCGGAAATATCGCGGATGATGCGGCGGTGCAGGACATGGCCGGCTATGAGTGCTACGATGTGGCAGCGGCCAATATCATCGCCGAAATCCTCGTGGAGATCACGCCCGAAGTGCCGCGCCATCTGAAAGAAGGCGGCATCTATATCACGTCCGGCATCCTGACCGAGCGCGAGCCGCTTGTGATCGACGCGGCCCGCAAAGCCCGTCTGGAGGTGCTGGAAGTGAACCGCATGGGCGAGTGGTCCGGCATCGTGTTTAAAAAGAATTCTCAGTTATAACGGACTTCCATCAGGGTCAGGCCCTTAGCCGGCGCCGTAGGCCCTGCGAGCGAGCGCTTTCTTGCGGACAGCAGAACGTCCATCGAGAGGGGATCGCGGCGGCCTTCGCCCACTTCGATCAGCGTGCCGACCAGGATCCGGATCATATACTGCAGGAATCCGTCGCCGACGAAGCCGATATCGATCTCGTCGTCGGTTTCTTCGATGCGGATCGTGTAAATGGTGCGCACCGTGGATTTCTTCAGGTGCGGGTTGCCGCAGAAACTGCGGAAATCATGCGTCCCGATCAGCTGCAGCGTGGCGAGCTTCATCGCGGCGATATCCAGCGTGCCTTCCCGGTATGTATAAACATATTTGCGGTCGAAGACGTGCGCGGCTTTGTTTTTCCCGATCCGGTAGAGATAATATTTTTCAGACGCGTTGTAGCGGCTGTGAAAGCGCGGTGCCGCGACGGCGACGGAGAGCACACCGATATCGTCCGGGAGATAGTTGTTCAGGTAATCCCGGATTTCATCGGGCGAAAGATCCGTTTCCGTGCGGAACTGCGCAACCTGCCCTCTGGCGTGCACGCCCGCGTCCGTGCGGCCGGCGCCGTGGACGTCCACCTGTTCCCCGGTCATGCGGAAGAGCACGGTTTCGAGCTTGCTCTGGATGGTATTGTCCGTATCTCCCTGCTTCTGCCACCCGTTGTAGCGTGTGCCGTCATACTGGACGATCATGCGGTAGTTCTTCATGTGTGTCTCCTTGCCTTAAGGGTTGACTTTGTCTGTATTTTACCACATCGGTATGCTATAATCGAGAAACTATGAGCGAAATCTATTTAGACAATTCATCCACAACCAGGCCGTTTCCGTCCGTTCTGGATATCGTCATGAAGACGATGACGGAGGACTACGGCAATCCGTCGTCCCTGCACAAAAAGGGAGTTGACGCGGAATCCTATATCCGGAAAACGAGGCAGATCTTAAGCCGCATCCTGAAAGCGGAGGAGCGGGAGATCATCTTCACGTCCGGAGGCACGGAGTCCAACAATATGGCAATTATCGGTGCCGCTCTCGCGGGAAAACGGCGCGGCAGCCGGCTCCTTTATACCGCCATGGAGCATCCCGCCGTGTCTGAAGTCATGCGGTTTCTTGAAAAGCAGGGGTTTCAGACCGAGGCGATCCCGGTGGACCGCCGGGGCTCAATCGATCTGAAAGCGCTTGAGGATATGCTGGATCCGGACGTGATCCTCGTCTCGACGATGTACGTGAACAATGAGATCGGAGCCGTCGTGCCGGTTAAGGAATGCGCGGCGCTGATCCATCAGAAGGCACCGGACGCGCTCTATCATGTGGACGCCATCCAGGCGTTCGGGAAATACCGCATCTGTCCGAGGCAGCTCGGGATTGACCTGATGTCCGCGAGCGGGCACAAATTCCACGGCCCGAAAGGGACCGGCTTCCTGTACGTCCGGAAAGACGCCCGCATCCTTCCGCTCATTTACGGGGGAGGCCAGCAGGCCGGCATGCGTTCCGGCACGGAAAATGTGCCGGGCATCGCGGGACTGGGCGTGGCCGCTGAGGAGACCTACAGGGATTTTGACGCAAAGATCGACCACCTGTATGCGCTGAAGGAGCGCCTTGAAGCAGGGCTTATGCGTATGGATGACGTGGTGCTTCACGGGATGCAGGGCCGTGAAGGCGCGCCTCATATCGTGAATGCCTCCTTTACAGGCGTCGGAAGCGAAGTGCTTCTGCATTCTCTTGAGGACAAAGGCATCTTTGTGTCGGCAGGCTCGGCGTGCTCCACGCACAAGCGGAACGCGTCACCGACGATGACGGCCATCGGCGCGCCGAAAGAGGAGTCGTCGGCAGCCGTGCGCTTCAGTTTTTCAGAACTAAATACCGAAGAAGAGATCGACCGGACTCTCTCCGCTATATCGGAGCTGCTTCCGGTGCTCAGAAGATACAGGGCAAGGTGAGAGGAGAGGCATGTTTCACACATATCTGGTTAAATACGGGGAAATCGGCATCAAGGGAAACAACCGGCACGTCTTTGAGGATGCGCTTGCAAAGCAGGTGCGGCTGAAGCTCGCCCATATCAGCGGGGAGTTTGAGATCCGGAAAGAGCGCGGCCGTATCTACGTCGAATGCAGCGGCAGCTGGGATGAAGCGGAAACCGTCGACGCCCTGCAGCATGTTTTCGGAATCGTCGGCATCTGTCCCGTTCACACGTATGAGCTTTCGAATATTGAGGACATGCGGCGGGACATCGTATCCTATGTGGCCGAGGAGCATCCGGACTCGGACGCGTCCTTTAAAGTCAAGGCGAGGCGCGTCAACAAGGAGTTCCCGCTCCAGTCGATGGAGATCGACGCGGAACTCGGCGAAGCGATTCTCGAGGCCTTTCCCGCGATGCACGTCGACGTGCATCATCCGGACATCCTGTTTGATCTGGAGATCCGCGACCGCATCTACGTCTACTCGAAGGTGATACCCGGACCGGGCGGCATGCCGGTCGGCTCCAACGGAAGCGCGATGCTCTGCCTGTCAGGAGGCATCGATTCGCCGGTGGCGGGATGGATGATCGCGAAGCGGGGCGTCAAGATCGACGCGGTTTATTTTCACGCACCGCCGTACACCTCTGACCGCGCCAAGCAGAAAGTGGTGGATCTGGCAAAGGCCGTGGCAAAGTACACAGGGCCGATCCGCCTCCACGTCGTCAATTTCACCGACATCCAGCTCGCGATCTATGATACGTGCCCGCATGAAGAACTGACGATCATCATGAGGCGCTATATGATGAGGATCGCGGAGCACTTTGCGGAAAAGGACGGCGATCTGGGCATCGTGACGGGAGAGAGCATCGGGCAGGTAGCCTCTCAGACGATGCATTCGCTGATCACCACCAATGCCGCGGTCACGATGCCGGTCTATCGCCCGCTGATCGGGTTTGACAAGAGTGAAATCGTGGACATCGCGAAACAGATCGATACATATGAAACGTCGATCCTGCCGTATGAGGACTGCTGCACGATCTTCGTCGCGAAGCATCCGGTCACAAAGCCGGTGCTGCAGGTGATCGAGCGGTCCGAAGCGAAGCTGAAGGACGTGATCGACGGCCTTATGGAGACCGCACTTCGGACGACCGAGACGTTTACGGTCCGTCCGTAAAGAAAACATAAAAGACAGTCTGCCGGTGAGGCAGACTGTCTGTTTTCAGCCGGAGATTTGTGCTCCGGCATATCAAAACCGGCGCCCCTCAGGACGCCGGCACATGTTTCCTTCTTCAGTCGATGATATACGGAGCGAGAACCTTGAGCACTTCTTCGAGTTTTTCGTCTTCCGCGTGGATGTTGAGGTCGATCGGCTTTGACAGGTCCAGACTGAAGATGCCCATGATCGACTTGGCGTCGATGACATAACGTCCGGAGACAAGATCAAAATCAAAATCGAAGCGGTTGATATCGTTCACAAAGGTTTTGACTTTGTCGATGGAATTAAGAGATACTTTTACAGTTTTCATGTATATCATCCTCCTTTAAGCGGTTTTCTTCTTGTCCATGCCATCATAGCTTGAATACCGGGGATCGTCAAGGGGGACTTGTTTCAGGTTTCGGATCACGATCATTTTGTTACGGAGTTGGAGGTGCGGGATGGCAAAAACAGCGTCGATTCATACGCTCGGCTGCCGGGTCAACGCTTATGAGTCGGAGGCCATGGCCGAGCAGCTCAGGCGATGCGGCTATGAGATTGTTCCGTTTGATGAACGGGCGGATGTCTGTGTCATCAATACCTGCACCGTAACGAATATCGCGGACAGAAAGTCGCGCCAGATGCTGCACAGAGCGAGGGAACTGAATCCGGAAGCCCTGATTATCGCGGCGGGCTGTTATGCGGAGGACGCAGGCCATGCCCTCGAACTGGATCCGGCCGTGGATCTGGTGATCGGCAACCGCGCAAAGCAGGATCTGGCGGGCATCATAGCCAGGTGGGAAGCGGGCGAAGACACCGGTGTCCGGACTGATCCGATCAGCGCCGTCCGGGAGTACGACGGACTTTCGATTACCGAGACGGAAGGCCGTACCAGGGCCTTTCTGAAGATTCAGGACGGCTGCAATCAGTTCTGCACGTACTGTATGATACCGTATGTGCGTGGACGGGTCAGGAGCCGTGCGCCGGAAGACGTCCTCAAAGAGGCGGATATTCTGTCCCGCAGAGGATACCGCGAGATCGTGCTGACCGGCATCCATATCAGCTCCTATGGTCTTGATTTCGATGAACCGGGCAGAAACCTCAGAACCCCTCCCGCCGCGTGCGCCGAAACAAACCGCCATCTGCTTGAGCTTGCCGAAAAGGCCGCCGCGCTTCCGTTTGTGGAACATCTGCGCTTCGGTTCGCTTGAACCCGGCATCATGACGAAGGAGTTTGTGGAGGCCCTCGCAGGCATCCCTGAGATCTGCGAAGCGTTCCATCTCTCTTTGCAGAGCGGATGTGACGCGACGCTTATGCGGATGAAGCGAAGCTATACAACCGCCGAGTACGAGGCGATCTGCCGGCGGATCCGGGCGGCCTTTCCAAATCCCGCCCTTACGACCGACATCATCGCCGGTTTCCCGGGCGAGACGGAGGAAGAGTTTGAGGAGACGGTTCGTTTCCTGAAGAAGATCCGGTTCGCGAAGACACATATTTTCAAGTATTCAAAACGCAGCGGGACAAAAGCGGCCGTGATGGACGGCCAGGTGAGCGAAGAAGTGAAGCGCCTAAGAAGCGCTGTATTAAAGGAAATGGATCTCGCGCATCACTTTGCCTATGCCTCATCCTTTGACGGAAAGGATGTCGAGGTGCTCTTTGAAGAGAAAAAAGATGCGGACGGCCGGTCGTATACCGGTCACACAAGGGAGGCGCTCACGGCGGCTGCCGAGTCCGGCGAGGACCTCACCGGGCTCATTCTCCGGTGCCGCGTGACCTCCGTGGAGCAGGACGGAACACTAAGTGTTGTGCCATTGCCGCTTTACTAATGCATGAATTAGGTATACAATAGCGGTATCTGCTCAGTTTCAGATTGTATAAAGGAACGGTACCATGTCAGAGAAAATCGGTAGTACACAATATTTCAGCGTTAAGAAAGAGCCGGAAATCCGCGTGAAGGATGTGCTTGGCACGGTCTACAGCGCGATGGCGGAAAAAGGGTATAATCCGGTGAATCAGATCGTCGGCTACATCATGTCCGGCGACCCGACCTATATCACCAATTACAAGGGTGCCCGCAGTATGATCATGAAGGTCGAGCGGGATGAGCTGGTCGAGGAGCTTCTGACCGAATATATCCGGAGCAAAGCCTGGAATGAATGACGGCGGCCGGTTGATGGGTCTGGACTACGGGGCCAGAACCGTCGGCGTCGCGCTGAGCGACCCGCTCGGTCTGACCGCGCAGTCGTTTGAGATCATACGCCGCAGGGAAGAGAATCAGCTTCGTCCGACGCTGCGCAGGCTTCAGGAGATCATCAGCGAATACGACGTCCGTGAGATCGTGCTCGGACTTCCCCTCAACATGGATGATTCGGCCGGAGAGCGGGCGGAGAAGACGCTGGCCTTTCGAACGCTTCTTGAAAAAAGAGTGCAACTGCCTGTCCATATGATGGACGAGCGGCTGACCTCGTATGCTGCCGAGGAGGCCATGACGGCCGCCGGAATCGCTCCGGAAGAACAGAAACGGTATGTAGACAGGGTCGCGGCAGCGATCATTTTACAGGATTATATGAATGCACATGGAGACAATTGAACTGACCGCCGATGACGGCACGATATGCAGGTTTTATGTTGAAGAGCAGACGCGCGTGAACGGTACGGACTACCTTCTTGTGACGGACGAGAAGGAGGGCGATGCGAATGCCTTCATTTTTAAAGATATCTCCGATCCGACTTCTGATGAAGCATCCTATGTGCCCGTTGAGGACGAGCAGGAGCTGGAAGCCCTGATGAAGATCTTTGAGGAGATGCTTGACGATACGGACCTCCTGATGTGACGGAGACATCGGGAGATTCTTTTTAGTGGAGCAGAACAGGAGGACTTTTTTTGAAAGAGCGAAAAGTGAATAACGAAAAGCTGAAGATCATCCCGCTCGGCGGACTCGAGCAGATCGGGATGAATATGACAGCGTTTGAATACGGGGACAGCATCGTGGTCGTCGACTGCGGTCTTGCGTTCCCCGAAGATGACATGCTGGGAGTGGACTTCGTCATCCCGGATGTCACTTATCTTGTGGAAAATTACAGCAAAGTCAAGGGATTTGTCATCACGCACGGCCACGAGGACCATATCGGAGCCATACCGTACGTGTTCCAGAAACTGAATGTGCCGATCTATACGACGCTCCTTACGATGGCGCTCATCGAGAAAAAGCTGGAAGAGCATGATATGCTCCAGAGCGTGAAGCGCAAAGTCGTGAAGTTTGGCCAGTCCATCAATCTGGGAGACTTCAGGATCGAGTTCATCAAGACCAATCACAGCATCCAGGACGCCGCCGCGCTTGCGATCTACTCCCCGGCGGGGATCGTCGTCCACACGGGTGATTTTAAAGTGGACTATACGCCCGTGTTCGGAGACGCGATCGATCTGCAGCGGTTCGCCGAGATCGGGAAGAAAGGCGTGCTGGCGCTTCTGTGCGACAGCACCAATGCGGAGCGCCCGGGCTTTACGATGTCCGAAAAGACGGTCGGAGCGACGTTCGACCGGATTTTTGCCGAGCACCAGAAGCAGCGGCTGATCATCGCAACCTTCGCGTCCAATGTGGACCGCGTCCAGCAGATCATCAATTCAGCGGCCAAGTACGGCCGGAAGGTATGCCTCGAAGGACGCTCCATGGTCAACGTCATCGGAACCGCCGTTGAACTCGGCTATATCGACGACTCGGGCCATACGCTGATCGAGCTGGATCAGCTGAAGGACTATCCGCCGGAGAAGATCGTGCTCATCACGACGGGCAGCCAGGGTGAATCGATGGCCGCGCTGTCCCGGATGGCCGCCAATATTCATAAAAAAGTAAAACTGATGCCGGGCGACGTGATCGTCTTCTCGTCGCATCCGATTCCGGGAAATGAAAAGGCGGTATCCAACGTCATCAATGAACTCGCGGATATCGGCGCGGAAGTCATTTTCCAGGATACACACGTCTCCGGCCACGCATGCCAGGAGGAGATCAAGCTTCTGTATTCTCTTCTGAAGCCGGAATACGCGGTCCCCGTGCACGGAGAGCGGAGGCATCTGCTCGCCCAGGCCAGGATCGCGGAGTCCATCGGCATTCCGAAGGAGCGCATCTGGCTGCTGCACACCGGCGACGTGCTGGAGCTCGGAGCGGGCAGCTCCCGGATCATCGGGAAAGTCCAGACAGGCGGCATACTGGTTGACGGCCTCGGCGTCGGCGACGTCGGCAATATCGTGATCCGCGACCGCCAGAGGCTTGCCGAGGACGGCATCATCATCGTGGTGATGACGCTCGAGCAGCACTCCAACCATCTGCTCGCGGGACCCGACCTGGTCTCCCGCGGATTCGTTTATGTCCGCGAGTCGGAAGACCTGCTGGAGGAAGCAGCCCGCACGGTGCGGGAGGCGGCGGAGCGGTGTCTTGACATGAACATCACGGACTGGACGCGCATCAAAACGGAGATCAAGGACGAGCTGGCTGATTTTGTGTGGAAGCGGACACAGAGACGTCCGATGATCCTTCCGATCATCATGGAGGCATAAGGTGTGGATAGACTGACCAGAGAATGTGCGGAGCGCCTCACGGCTGCCGTGAAGGAGAGTCCCGCCTATACGCGGTATTTAAAAAGCGCGGAAGAGCTGAAGACCATTCCGGGCGCATTTGAGCGCGTGATGGATCTCCGCAGACAGACGATCGGAGCCTATCACGGGCGGGAAGGCGGAGACCTGGCCGAGAGCTCGGATCTTCTGGCCGGCAGATACGCGGAACTGGAAGACGTGCCGGAGGTGTACGAGTTTCTGGACGCGGAAGAGGAGCTGGTGCGGATGCTTCAGGAACTTTACCGCATGCTGATTCGTTCGATCAATCTGTACATGCCGGACCTGTCGTGAGGTTTTTGCAGGCCGCGGTGAACGGGCGCGGAAGGAGGATAAGCGGATGAACCGGGACAGACGCAATGAGCAGGGATTTCTGCATTTCGTCGCAGGAGCTTCAGCGGTCCTCAGGATCATGCTGCTCATACTCATCGTCGTGCTCCTTATCTTCATATGGAGAAAGGCGTATTCCTTCGGCTATGCGCTGTTTTCGACCGAGGCGGAAGGGACGGATTCATCCGTTCCGCTTCCGGAGGGCCTGTCTGATCTGATATCCGGGCTGAAAGGAGCATCCTGAAAAGATGATTTCGCAGGAACGTCTGGACATTTTTCTGGAAACGCTTGAGGCGGGGGCGGAACCGATTCCCCCGCAGATTGAAGAGGAGGCGCTGAAGGCCGGCGTGCCGGTCATCAGCCGTGATGCACAGCGGCTCATCCGCACGATTCTTGCCGCTCAGAAGCCGGATGTGATCCTGGAAATCGGGACTGCGGTCGGCTTTTCTTCTGTCTTTATGTGCGCCTGTTCGGACGCAAGGATCGTCACCATCGAGAACTATGCGAAGCGGATCCCCGTCGCAAAGGAGAACATACGCCTCGCCGGTTATGAGGACCGCATCACGCTCATCGAGGGAAATGCCGGGGAGATCCTTCCTTCCCTTACCGGCCCTTTTGATCTAATCTTTCTCGACGCGGCGCAGGGACAGTACATCGCGTTCCTGCCCGAGATACGCCGCCTTCTGAGGAGCGGCGGCATCCTGATCACGGATAACGTGCTCATGGACGGCGATCTTCTGGAACCGCACACTGCGGTCCAAAGACGGTTCAGAACCATCTACAAACGTCTGCGCGAATATCTTCGCGCCATTATGGAGGACGACGGTCTCGTCACAACGGTGCTTCCGGTGTCGGACGGGCTCGCGGTCACGGTGAAGAAATGAGACATCCGGAACTTCTGCTCCCTGCGGGGAGTCTGCCTGTACTGAAAGTGGCGGTGCTCTACGGAGCCGATGCCGTCTATATCGGCGGGGAGGTGATGAGCCTCCGGGCAAAGGCCAGGAACTTCTCTCCCGCGGAGATGAGGGAAGGCATCGAGTTTGCCCATGAACACGGAAAAAAGGTCTATGTGACGGCCAATATCTATGCGCATAACGCCGATCTGCCGGAAGCGGAGCGGTATTTCCGGGAACTGAGGGAACTGAAACCGGATGCGGTCCTGATATCGGATCCGGGCATGTTTGAGATGGCGAGGCGCCTTATGCCGGATACGGATCTCCACATCAGCACGCAGGCCAACACCACCAACTACGCGTCGTGCCGGTTCTGGCACATGCTCGGGGCGAGCCGGATCGTGACGGCCAGAGAGCTGTCGCTTGCCGAGATCCGTGAGATCCGCGAGCACATTCCGGACGAACTGGAGATCGAAACCTTCGTACACGGCGCGATGTGCATTTCCTACTCCGGCCGGTGCCTGCTCAGCAACTATATGGCGGGCCGGGACGCGAACCGCGGCGCCTGCACCCATCCGTGCAGATGGAAGTACGCGGTCATGGAAGAGACGCGTCCGGGCGAGTACATGCCGATCGAGGAAAATGAGAGAGGCACGTATATCTTCAACTCCAGAGACCTGTGCATGGTCGATCATCTTCCGGATCTCTACGCGGCCGGCATCGACAGCTTCAAGGTCGAGGGGAGGATGAAAACAGCCCTTTATGTCGCGACCGCCGCGTCGGTCTACAGCCGCGCGATGAGGGATTTCGAGACGGATCCGAAGCTCTATGAGTCCAGGCTGCCCATGTACCGGGAACAGATCTCTGACTGCACGTACCGGCGCTTCACAACCGGATTCTTCTACGGCAGGCCTGACGAGGACGCCCTGATCTACGACAGCAACACTTATATCCGGCGCTATACGTTCCTCGGGATCGTCGAGCAGACGGACGAGGACGGGGCGTGCCGCATACACCAGAAAAATAAATTCAGTCAGGGAGAGGAGATCGAGATCATGAAATGCGACGGATCGGTTGTGCCGGCCGTCGTCCGGTCCATCCGGGACGAAGAGGGGCACGAGATGTCTTCGGCACCTCACCCGCAGCAGGCGCTGACCGTGTATCTCAGCACACGGCCGGATGCGTTTGATATACTGAGAAAAAAAGAAGATTAAGGTTCCTCCGTGTCCGGACAGCGTCTCAGGAAGCTGTCGCGTTCCGGCTCTTCGACGAATCCCGCTCCGGCAAGCTCCTGCAGGGAAGCCCGTACGGCGGAGATGTCGATGAGGGTTTTCAGGGCGATCGCATCTGGGTAGACGGGATCCTCAAAAGAGAGCGCTTCGTACACTTTTCTGGCTTCCTCAGAGAGCGACGAGGCATGTTTGACCCGCTTTTCCGACAAATGCCGGAGGCGGGCTTTTTTTATGCGCGATTCGAAGTAGGCCGAGGTGCCGCGCCCGATCAAGAGTTCGTTAAGGACGGCTTCAGGTGCGTACGCGATCCCGGCGCCCTGCGCGATGAGCCAGTTGCAGCCGTCGGAAAGCGCGTCTCCGACCCGGCCGGGTACGGCGAACACCGTGCGCCCCTGCGCCAGGGCAAAGTCGACGGTGATGAGCGAACCGGACTCGGACTTCGCCTCCACAACCAGCACGATATCGGACAGCGCGCTGATGATCCGGTTCCTGGATGGGAAATGGTACGGGAGCGGGGCGGTTCCGGCCGGATGCTCGGACAGGATTCCGCCCGCATGTTTCAACCGGTTATACAGAGTCGTGTTCCCGCGCGGATAGCAGACATCGACGCCGGAGCCGAGAACCGCAAAGCTTTTCCCGCCTCCGTCCAGTGCGCCTTCCTGCGCGCTTCCGTCGATCCCGGCCGCCATGCCGCTTATGACCTGTACGCCGTTTTCCGCCAGGATCTTCCCGAATTCGTACGCCGTTTTCCTGCCGTAGGCGCTGCACATCCGTGCGCCGACGATGCCCACTGACGGCTTCAGGGGATCCGGAAGCTCCCCGAGCGCATACAGCGTCTGCGGCATGCCTGTGAGTTCCTTCATCTTCGGCGGATAGCCGGGGTCATCTCTCTTCAGCATAAGGATCTCTTCCTTTATCATGCCGCTCTCCTCCGTTTTTTACAGTGTCTTCCAATATGAGTTGTCGACGGGCCGCATCGTCAGCGCTTCCCGGATATGACGCGGCAGTATGATGTCTTCGCCGTCCATGTCGGCGATCGTCCGGGCGACGCGGATGATCCGGTAATAGCTTCTCGCACTTAAGGAACGGCTCTCAAAAGCCTGACCCAGCACTTTTTTTGCGGCCGGATCGAGCGGACAGCAGGTCTCCATCATGGAAGGCGGAATCTCCGAATTAAAATGCAGGGAAGTGCCCCGGAAACGCTCGGCCTCCACGGCGCGGACGGCTTCCACCTTCGTGCGGATTTCCGCCGAAGTCGGTCCTGCGGGCCCGTCGGAAACGAGGTCCTCATAGCTCACGGGCGGGCACACGATGCTCAGATCGATCCGGTCGAGCAGCGGCTTGGAGATGCGGTTTCTGTAATCCGCGATCATCCTGGGGGTGCAGGTGCAGCGGTTCAGATCCGGGTAATAACCGCAAGGGCACGGATTCATCGCGGCGAGCAGGAGAAAACTGGCCGGAAAGCGATAGGTCCCGCTCGTCCGAGAGATGACGATCTCCCTGTCTTCAAGCGGCTGACGCAGGATCTCGAGAGTCTGGGAACGGAACTCCGGCATCTCGTCGAGAAACAGGACGCCGCGATGCGCAAGCGAGACTTCCCCCGGGGTCGGGATCTTTCCTCCGCCCGCCAGCGCCTGCGGCGAGATCGTGTGGTGGGGATGCCGGAACGGGCGGGTCCCGGTGATGGGATTCTCTTCGGTGAGAAGCCCTGCGATGCTGTAGATACGCGAGATCTCAAGGCTCTCTTCCGGAGTCAGATCCGGGAGTATTGTGGGAATGCGGCGCGCGAGCATGGTTTTTCCGGATCCCGGCGTACCGATCAGCATGAGATTATGAAAACCGGCCACCGCGATGGAGGCGGCCCGTTTCGCGGACAGCTGCCCGTGAATATCGGAAAAGTCTTCCGTATAGCAGTTCAGCTTCGCATCCGGAGACGGGACACAGGCCCTGTCCGGCAGCACGCCGTCCCTGAAAAAATCGACGGCTTCCGCGACCGAGGCGAGACCGATGACCGTCAGGTCCCGGACCGCCTTCGCCTCGGCTTCATTTGCCGCGGGCACAACAAGCAG
Source organism: uncultured Lachnospiraceae bacterium (assembly GCA_902766945.1). Classification (GTDB taxonomy): domain Bacteria; phylum Bacillota; class Clostridia; order Lachnospirales; family Lachnospiraceae; genus Chordicoccus. The sequence continues at coordinate 18,611 of CACXFK010000112.1, forward strand.
GGAGGCCTGTTCCTCCTTCGCTTTCATGGCAACGGGCAGGACGCCGCTGACGGAGGTGATCCGCCCGGACAGCGACAGTTCTCCGACCGCCAGCACGCCTTCAAGCGATCCCGGAGGCAGCACGCCGCAGGCGGAAAGTATCGAGAGCGCAACCGGCAGGTCAAATCTGGCCCCGCTTTTCGGGATATCGGCGGGAGACAGATTGACCGTGATTCTTTTGGCCGGAAGACGGATGCCGGCGTTCCGGCATGCGGAGCGGACCCGGTCCTGGGCCTCCCGCACCTGGGCACTCAGGAACCCGACCATGGTGAACTGCGGAAGGCCGTCGCTGATATCCGCTTCGACGCGGACGCAGGAGACATCGAGACCGGTAATGGAGGCGGATAAGACGCTGCTGAACATAGATCCTCCTTTTCGGATGACGGTACAACGTGCATGGTGGGCACATTATAGTACAGGCCGCTCTGGATTTGACAGCCCTATTTTTGCGGTGTTTCTGCGGCCGGCTGTATGCGGAGAAAAGGGGTGCAGGAAGGGCAGCGGCAGATCGCGTTTCGAATGGCTTTAAAGAAAATGCTTCTTGAAACTGTGACCTATTTCCTGTATAGTTGGATACTGTTCAGAACAAGAATACCCCTTTCGGGGGGAGTATCGGAGGATATTGTGGCTAAGAATCTTGTTATCGTCGAGTCACCGGCCAAGGTGAAGACGATTAAAAAGTTTCTGGGTTCCCGCTATGACGTGGAAGCTTCGATGGGCCATGTGAGGGATCTGCCGAAATCCCAGATGGGTATCGACATCGAGCATGATTTTGACCCGAAGTACATCACGATCCGCGGGAAGGGGGATCTGCTCGCGAAGCTTCGCAAGGCCGCGAAAAATGCAGATCATGTGTATCTGGCGACCGACCCGGACCGCGAGGGCGAAGCGATCTCCTGGCATCTGGTCTCGGCGCTCAAGCTGGATCCGGCCAAGATGCAGCGCATCACATTTAATGAAATCACGAAAAATGCCGTCAAGGCTTCCCTGAAAGCACCGAGACAACTGGATATGAATCTGGTCGACGCCCAGCAGGCGCGGCGTATCCTGGACCGCCTGGTCGGCTACCAGATCAGTCCCGTGCTCTGGAAGAAAGTGAAGAGGGGGCTTTCGGCAGGCCGCGTGCAGTCCGTGGCGCTCCGCATGATCGCGAAGCGGGAGAAAGAGATCGCGGAGTTTATTCCCGAGGAGTACTGGACGATTGACGCGGAATTTGAAGTGGGCGGCCAGAAGAAGACTCTGAAGGCTCATTTCTACGGTACCGAAAAGAAGAAAATGTCGATCGCGTCCGGAGAAGAAGCCGACGAGATCCTGCGTGAGCTTCGCGGTGCCGCGTATCACGTCGCGGACGTAAAGGAGAGCGAGCGGAAGAAGAAAGCGCCGCTGCCGTTTACAACGAGTACGCTGCAGCAGGAAGCTTCGAGCGTCCTCGGCTTCTCGACCTCGAAGACCATGCGCATCGCGCAGCAGCTTTATGAAGGCGTTGACCTGGCCGGCGAGGGAACGGTCGGCGTGATCACGTACCTGAGGACGGACTCCACGCGCATCGCGGCGGAAGCCGCAGAGGCAGCGCACGCGTACATCCGGTCAGAGTACGGTGAAGAATACTGCGGTCATCCGGCCGCGGAGCAGAACAACCGGAATGCACAGGACGCCCACGAGGCGATCCGCCCGACCGATATCACAAGGACGCCGGTCAAGCTGAAGGAGTCGCTCAGCCGTGACCAGTTCAGGCTGTATCAGCTGATCTGGAAGCGCTTCACCGCGAGCCGCATGGCCCCGGCCGTATATGACACGGTATCGGTGAAGATCGCCGGAGGACAGTATCTCTTTACGGTTTCCGCTTCCAAGATCCGCTTTGCGGGCTTTATGGACGTCTACACCTCATCGGACGATGAGAAAGCATCCGGGAACGCGCTGATCAGTTCGATCACGAAGGATACGCCGGTTTCGCTTGCATCCGTCGGGAAGGAGCAGCATTTTACACAGCCTCCCGCACACTTTACGGAGGCTTCCCTGGTCCGGACGATGGAAGAGCGGGGAATCGGCAGGCCGAGTACTTACGCGCCGACGATTTCCACGATTCTGGCGAGGCACTACATCACAAAAGAGCAGAAGAATCTCTTCATCACGGAATTGGGCGAAGTCGTGGACGGCATCATGCAGCATTCATTCCCGCAGATCGTCGACGAGGATTTTACGGCCAATCTGGAGACCCTGCTTGACGGAGTCGCGGACGGGCAGGTGGACTGGAAGACGATCGTCCGGAATTTCTATCCGGATCTGAAGGAAGAAGTGGACCGGGCCGAAGAAGAACTCGAGAAAGTGAGCGTCGCCGATGAAGTCACGGATATTCCGTGCGAAGTCTGCGGGCGGAATATGGTGATCAAGTACGGACCGCACGGAAAGTTCCTGGCCTGCCCGGGCTTCCCCGAGTGCAGGAACACCAAGCCGTATTACGAAAAAGCCGGTGTGGCCTGCCCGAAGTGCGGGGCGGAGGTCGTGCTCCGCAGGACGAGGAAGGGACGCCGTTACTACGGCTGCGAGAACAACCCCGAGTGCGATTTTATGTCGTGGGCCCTTCCGGCAGGAAAGAATTGTCCGAAATGCGGAAATTATATGGTGAAAAAAGGAAACCGGGTCGTCTGTACAGATTCAAATTGCGGATACTCTGAAAAGAGCGAATAGTTTTAAAAAAGCACCAAATTACTTGTATTGGTGCTTTTTTTGTGCTATCATTTAATTTGTATAAATATTCGTACATAAGAGTGAGTGACCATTCGAAAAGAAGACATGCCTTTTTACAGCCGGATTTACGGAAAGGAGAAAAGCTTATGAGCGTACAGCTTCTCGATAAAACTCGTAAGATCAACAAACTGCTTCACAACACGAGCACGTCAAAAGTCGTGTTCAATGATATCTGCAGCGTTCTGGTTGAGACTCTGTCCTCCAACATACTTGTGATCAGCAGGAAAGGGAAAGTCCTCGGTGTCGGGAAGTGCAGCGGCGTTGAGGAGATCCGGGAAATGATCACCGGAGAGATCGGCAGCTTTGTGGATCCGCTTCTTAACGAACGTTTTCTCGGTGTTCTGTCGACTAAGGAAAATGTCAACCTCGCGACGCTCGGCTTCACGGATCCGGATATCGGGAAGTATACCGCCATCATCAATCCGATCGATATCGCCGGTGAGCGGCTCGGAACGGTCTTTTCCTACCGGTCCGACGCGCATTACGACATCGAGGATATCATCGTGAGCGAGTACGGCACGACGGTTGTCGGGCTCGAGATGATGCGCTCCGTTGATGAGGAAAATGCAGAGGAGACGAGGAAGCGGCAGGTCGTGAAGTCCGCATTTTCCACGCTCTCGTTCTCGGAGATGGAAGCGATCATCCACATCTTCGACGAGCTGGACGGAAACGAGGGCATCCTGGTTGCCAGCAAAGTGGCGGACCGCGTCGGCATCACCCGCTCCGTCATCGTCAACGCGCTCCGCAAGTTTGAGAGCGCCGGTGTCATCGAGTCGAGGTCTTCCGGCATGAAAGGGACGTACATCAAAGTGCTGAACGACTATATCTTTGATGAGCTTGAGGAGATCAGGTCCCACCGGACCAAGAAATAAGTCGGGCTTAAAGAGAACGGATCTGAGGGGCTGTGCCGCGTGGCACAGCCCTTTTTCCATGGGGAATGAATGAAAAAAAACTTGACAGTAGGAGACGGAGGGCGTATATTATCGTGTAGATGTTAGCACTCTTAATAATTGAGTGCTACCAAACAAAGAATACAGCCAGTTTGTGAAGGAGGCATTGTCTTATGAAGTTAGTACCGCTCAGTGACAGAGTTGTCCTGAAGGAAGTCGAAGCCGAAGAAAAAACCGCGTCCGGCATTATTCTCACCGGTGATGCAAAAGAAAAGCCGCAGCAGGCGGAAGTGATTGCGGTCGGCCCCGGCGGCCTGGTGGACGGCAAAGAAGTCACGATGAACGTTAAAGTCGGACAGAAGGTCATCTATTCCAAGTATGCGGGTACAGAGGTCAAGCTCGGAGACGACAAGTTCATCGTTGTCCGCCAGAATGACATCCTCGCAGTGGTGGAAGACTGAAGCGGCAGGTAAATAGAAGCAGGAGGAAAGAGTAGTTATGGCTAAGGATATTAAATACGGAGTAGAAGCGCGCGAAGCGCTGCAGGCAGGTGTGGACAAGCTGGCGGACGTCGTCCGCGTGACGCTCGGCCCGAAGGGCAGAAACGTCGTGCTTGAGAAGTCTTACGGCTCACCGACGATTACAAACGACGGCGTAACGATCGCGAAAGAGATCGAGCTCGAAGACGGATTTGAGAACATGGGCGCGCAGCTGATCAAGGAAGTCGCTTCCAAGACAAATGACGTCGCCGGCGACGGCACGACAACCGCTACGGTTCTTGCCCAGGCGATGGTTCACGAAGGCATGCGCAATCTTGCGGCCGGTGCCAATCCGATCATCCTGAAGAAGGGTATGCAGAAGGCGACGGAAGCGGCTGTCGCGGAACTTGTCAGGATGAGCAAGCCGGTTGACGGCAAGGCTCAGATCGCGCGTGTCGCGGCTGTTTCCTCCGGCGACGAAGAAGTCGGCGAGATGGTGGCTGACGCGATGGAGAAGGTCAGCAAAGACGGCGTCATCACGATCGAAGAGTCGAAGACGATGCAGACCGAGCTCGAGCTCGTTGAAGGTATGCAGTTTGACCGCGGCTATATCTCCGCTTATATGTGCAACGACATGGAGAAGATGGAAGCGCGTCTGGACGAGCCGTACGTCCTCATCGTGGACAAGAAGATCAGCAACATCCAGGAACTCCTTCCGATCCTTGAGCAGGTCGTGAAGGCGGGCGCCCAGCTTCTGATCATCGCGGAAGACGTGGAAGGCGAAGCCCTGACAACCCTGATCGTCAACAAACTCCGCGGCACGTTCAACGTCGTGGCCGTCAAGTCTCCTGGCTATGGTGACAGAAGAAAAGAGATGCTGAAGGACATCGCGGTCCTGACAGGCGGCACGGTCGTCTCCGACGAACTGGGCATCGACCTCAAGGAAGTCACGATTGATCAGCTCGGCCGCGCCAAGGCTGTGAAGGTCGGCAAAGAGAACACCGTCATCGTCGACGGCGAAGGCGACAAGAAAGAGATCGCCGACAGAGTCGCACAGATCAAGAACCAGATCACGGAAACAAAGTCCGATTTCGACCGGGAGAAGCTTCAGGAAAGACTTGCGAAGCTGGCCGGCGGCGTCGCGGTGATCCGCGTCGGCGCTCCGACAGAGACCGAGATGAAGGACAAGAAGCTCCGCATGGAAGACGCGCTCAACGCGACGAGAGCGGCTGTCGAAGAAGGCATCATCGCCGGTGGCGGCTCCTCTTATGTACATGCAGCAGCTAAGCTTGACGAAGTGATCGCAGGACTTGTCGGCGACGAGAAGACCGGTGCCGAGATCGTCAAGAAGGCACTTGAAGCCCCGCTGTACCGCATCGCGGTCAACGCAGGCCAGGAAGGCGCCGTGATCGTCAACAACGTGAAGAACACGAAGGACGGCGAAGGCTACAATGCTCTGACCGATGAATATGTGAACATGGTTGAGGCGGGCATCCTTGATCCGGTGAAGGTCTCCAGATCCGCGCTTCAGAACGCCAATTCGATCGCAGGCACGCTGCTTACGACCGAGTCAGCCGTTTCGATCATCAAAGAGCCGGAACCGGCTGCACCGGCCGGCGCAGGCGGGATGGGCATGATGTGATC
>CACXFK010000113.1 GCA_902766945.1 uncultured Lachnospiraceae bacterium
GCGGACTTAGCATTCCGCTTTGCCGTACGGCTGCCTGCATATCAGATCCTTGCGGACGAACCTTTCGTTCTCGCCGTGCCGTCAGCCGTCTTCCTGAACGGTTTTTCATGACTTTCCGGAAGCCGTATGTGAAGCGTTTCCCGGATCACTTCCGAGACATTCTGAACCGGCGTAATCTTGAGCTTGTCGCGGATTTCCGCGGGCACGTCCTCAAGATCGCGGACGTTGTCCTTCGGAATCAGCACTTCCCGTATGCCGGCTCTCTCCGCCGCCATCAGCTTCTCCGGGAGGCCGCCGATCGGCAGCACGTCTCCGCGAAGGGAGATCTCGCCCGTCATCGCGAGATAGGGACTCACGGGGATACCGGTCACAAGTGAAGTAACCGCCGTAAACATCGTGATGCCCGCACTCGGGCCGTCCTTCGGCACCGCGCCTTCCGGAATATGGATGTGGATGTCCCGGTCCTTAAAGTTGAGTCCGCTGTCAATGAACGTGCTCTTCACAAGGGACACGGCGGTCTCCGCCGACTCCTTCATGACGTCGCCGATCTGTCCGGTCAGCCGGATCTGGTCGGACCCGTTCATCGCCACGGATTCGACGAAGAGGATCTCGCCGCCGGCCTGCGTCCAGGCAAGCCCCGTTACCACGCCGGCCGGATTGTCTTTCCTGACTTTGTCGTGATTGATCTTCTTTTTGCCGAGATAGGCCTCGACATTTTTCTCGCGGATCACAAGGGTGTCCTTCTCATCGCCGTCATTTCCGACGATCTCCACCGCGGCTTTCCGGCAGACCCTCATGATCTGTTTCTTGAGCCCGCGGACCCCCGCTTCCATCGTATAATCCGCGATGATCTTTTTCAGGGCTCCGTCGGTAAAGCGGATATCCTTCTTAGTAAGTCCCGTCTCCTCGAGCGCCTGGCGGACGAGATGCTCCTTGGCGATATGGAAATGCTCCGTCGGCGTATAGCCGGACAGCTCAATCACTTCCATGCGGTCGAGCAGGGGCTGCGGGATCGAATCCCAGGTATTGGCCGTGCAGATAAAGAACACGTGCGAGAGGTCATACGGCAGGTTGACATAATGATCCTCAAACGTCGTATTCTGTTCCGGATCGAGCACCTCCAGGAGCGCGGCCGAAGGATCCCCGTCAAATCTCGCCTGCAGCTTATCCACTTCGTCGAGCACGACGACCGGGTTCATCGCGCCGGAGCGCCTGATCCCGTCCATGATCCGTCCAGGCAGCGCGCCGATGTAGGTGCGCCTGTGGCCGCGGATCTCCGCCTCATCCCTGACACCGCCGAGTGAGATGCGGACGTACTTCCTGCCGAGCGCCTCCGCCACCGAGCGCCCCATACTGGTTTTGCCGGTTCCGGGCGCGCCGACGAGGAGAAGGATCGTCCCTTTTTGTCTGACGCCGCCATTTTGCTCGTGCAGCGCCATCACGGCCAGATGCTCCAGGATCCGCTCCTTGACTTTCTTAAGTCCGTAGTGATCGCGGTCCATGATCTGCCTCGCCCGGGACAGATCGATCTTCGGGGTTTCCTCCGGATGCCACTTCAGTGTCGTCACGAAGTCCAGATAATCATAGAGGGAATTGTATTCCGCTCCGTTGGATGGCTCGCGGTTGAACCTAGCCAGCACCCGTTCGACCTCCTTGCGGATGTCGTCCGGCATCCCGGCCGCCTCGATGCGCTTCTCGAAAGTATCTTCGTCCTCTTTGGTTTCCGGCTCCATCTCGGCGAGGGCTTTTTCCAGAAGACCGATCTGTTTGTGGATCGCGGCCTTCTTGTAGGCCGTTCCGTCCGGATCCTCGGCACTGGCCAGACGGATCTGTACTTCGATCGCGCCTTTGAACCGCATCAGCGACTCAAGGATCAGCATGCCGCGTTCTTTGAAGGAATTGGTCTCCAGAAGCGCGTATTTCTCTTCGGGCGTCATGTCGAAGAACTGGCAGAACACGGCCGCAAACTCGCTGACGGTCTTGATCTTCCGCAGATACTCGACCGCATATTCCCCGCCCCGGATCTGGGACGCAAGCTCCGAAGCCGTTTTCTTCAGGGACTCCAGAAGCTGCTTCTCCGCGACAAAGGTGACGTCCATGACCTCGTCCACCGGTTCGGCGTCACCCTCGATGATGCCGGAGACGGTCATGATCCCGGTCACGTTCACCTTCTCTCTGGATCTTGCTTCCACAACGGTCCCCATCGGGCCGTCCACGATCTGCGAGACATCCGCGGCGATGCCGAGCGGATAAAAGTCCTCTGCCCGGATCTCATCCCGCGGCTTCTCCTCCTTGAGAGGAAGGAACACAACCCGTCCTTCATCGATCTGTATACGGCTCCGTTCTGCGTCGCTGATGGATTCCACGCTCAGACGGTAGTCCACATCAGGGAGGAGGACGGTATTATACATCGGGAGTATGATCATCGTACTCATTTCGTTTCCTCCTTTTCTGTTTTGATCTTATTGATAGCACTCAACCTTATCGAGTGCTAGTATTATATGTCATCATACCACAACTTTTCCATTTGTCAAGTTTTGCTTTGCCGGCAGAATCGTGCGGTCCTGCAGAAACCAACTTTTCTTTTTCCGAAAATATGCTATACTGTCCCCTATGGAAAGTAAGAAAGATCTAACAAAAGAATTGCTGGCAGATTGCTTTCATACTCTGATGCTGACGACGCCGTTTGACCGGATCACGATCAAGATGATCACAAATGAAGCCGGCCTGATCCGTCCGACATTCTATAAACATTTTCAGGATAAATACGAAGTGCTGGAATGGATCTTTAAAGTGGATGTCACGGACAGTGTCGATCTGCTGATCGAAAACGGCATGGAAATGGACGCCGTCGTGATGTTCTTCCGCTGCCTGGAGAAAGACCGGAAGTTCTACCGGCGGGCTTACCAGATGGAGGCCGGTCCGAATTCTTTTGACCAGATTCTCATGCGCTATGTGTACGGCACCTTTCTGAAGCTTGCCGACCGCTTTACGTATCAGGCTGAAAATCCGCCTGA
>CACXFK010000114.1 GCA_902766945.1 uncultured Lachnospiraceae bacterium
ATGAGAGGAATGTGCAGGAGAAACTCGTCTTTGACATGAGTCCAAAGCTCGTGTCAAAGATTGAAGCCTCCGGCGGATCGCAGAATTACACATTGGAAAGCAGCTTCGCTGCTGTGCAATTCGCGCACGATTCCTCTTCGAGAATCGTGATTTACATGAGAAAGGAATGAGACATGTCTGATCAGATCTCCACGATTGCGCCGGTGATCCGGGATACGTTCGCCTGCCTTCCGTCCGCACTTGCCGGGGCAGGCGTTCAGCCGAACCGCGTGATGCTGGTCGGTGATTCCAATACGATGCCTCTTTACGGTGAAGAAACGGAGCGCATACTGAAGGAGTATTTCCGCGAAGTGCACACATACGTTTTTCCGGCCGGAGAAGAGGAGAAGCAGCTCAGGACGATCGTTCCGCTTCTGAAAAACATGATGGGGCTGCATTTTGACCGCGGCGATGTGATCGCGGCCCTCGGAGGCGGCGTGACAGGAGACATGGCGGGCTTTGCCGCGTCCGTATATCTCCGCGGCATCCCGGTGATCCAGCTGCCCACGACGCTCCTTGCACAGATCGATTCCAGCATCGGAGGAAAGACGGGAGTCGATCTGGACGGATTTAAAAATATGGTCGGAGCCTTTCATATGCCTTCGCTTGTCTATACGAATCCCTCTGTTCTCGCGACACTGCCGGAGGAGCAGTTTACCGCCGGCATGGGCGAGGTGATCAAGTCGGCGCTCCTTTCCGACGGCCTTTTCTTTGACTGGCTGATCGGGCACGCGGAGGCGATCCTTCTGAGGAATCCTGCGGTTCTCCTCGAAATGATCGAAAGGACCGCGCGGATCAAAGTCGATATCGTCAGGCGGGATCCGACCGAACAGGGGGAGAGGGCCCTGCTCAATCTCGGACATACCGTCGGGCACGCGATCGAGAAGGCGGAGCAGTTCCGCATGCTGCACGGCCACTGCGTCGCGGTCGGGCTCATCGCTGCGGCCTGGTTAAGCCGGCAGCGCGGACTGATCGGCAGCGCGGACTATGAGCGCATCCGCAGCGCGTGTGCGCTGTTCGGCCTGCCCGTACAGGTGAGCGGTCTTGACGCCGATGAACTGCTTGCCATCACAAAGTCGGATAAGAAGATGAGGAGCGGGAAGATCCGTTTTATCCTGCTTCGGTCGGTCGGCGAAGCCTTTTACTCGGATGATGTGTCCGACGATGAACTGCTCGGCGCCATCCGGTCGGTGATCGGAAAGGAGGCGGACTGATGGGAAAATCGGACCGTCATGATTTTGCAGCAGCCGCCGTGCTTGTCATCGTGCTTACGGCCGTTGACCAGCTGACCAAATGGCGCGCGTTCCGGATGCTGCCCGGAAAACCGATGGTTCTTGTGCCTGGGGTTCTGGAACTCAGGTATCTCGAGAATCACGGGGCGGCTTTCGGCATTTTACAGAACAGGCAGTGGCTGTTTATCGCCGCTACCGTTTTGTTTCTCGCCGGTATGTTTGTCTTTTTCCTGAAGGTGAAAGCGCATCCGCGCCTCCGCATGCTGCTGGCTGTTCTGGCCGGCGGCGCATGCGGCAACCTGATTGACCGGATCCGCTTCGGATTTGTGCGCGACTTTATTTACTTCAAGCCGATTGATTTTCCCGTGTTCAACGCCGCGGATATCTTTGTGACGGTCTCGGCGGCCTTGATCATTTTGTATATCTTATTCTTCATGAATGAGAACGATCTGACGTTTTCACGGAAAGACGGGGCATAATGGAAGAGCAGAGAACCATACGATTTGAGGAGGGGCAGGACGGAGAGCGGATCGACCGCGCGATCGCGGACCTCTGCCCGGAATTTTCAAGATCCTATATACGGGAACTGATTGACGGAGGCCATGTGCTCGTCGCCGGACGTCCCGTCAAAGCGAGCCGGAAAGTGACGCACGGGGAACAGGCCGTGATCGACGTGCCTGAGGTGCAGCCGTTTGAAGCGAAGCCGCAGGAAATGGATCTGCAGATCCTCTATGAGGACGCGGACGTGCTCATCGTGGACAAGCCGAAAGGGCTGACCGTCCACCCGGCTCCGGGGCATGAGGACGGCACGCTGGTGAACGGGATCCTGGCCCACTGCGGGTCGGAGCTGTCCGGCATCAACGGGGTCATGCGGCCCGGTATCGTGCACCGGATTGACAAGGACACGAGCGGGGCACTCATCATTTGCAAAAATGATATCGCGCACCGGCACATCGCCGAGCAGCTGAAGGAGCACTCCATCACCAGGCGGTACCGCGGCATCGCCATCGGCAACGTGCCGGATGACGACGGCACCATCGAAGGCAATATCGGGCGGAATCCATACGATCGGAAAAAGATGTCGATTGTCAAAGAAGGCGGCAAGCCGGCCGTCACACATTATCATGTGCTGAAGCGGTATAACGGGTATACCTACTGCGAATTTTCTCTTGAGACGGGCCGCACGCACCAGATCCGTGTGCATATGGCGTCGATCGGGCATCCGCTTCTGGGAGACACGGTCTACGGCCCGGCAAGGTGTCCTTTTAAAATCGAGGGACAGGCGCTCCACGCGATGGTGATCGGATTCATACATCCGTCGACGGGGAAATATGTCTCGTTTACCGCGCCTCTGCCCGCTTACTTTGAAGATCTTCTTTGCAAATTGGACCGCAGGTCCTGAGTGAGTGTGCTATAATCTCATCAGATCCACTTTTTGTTTCTGAGGAGCTTTAAATCAATGAAATGGAAACCGGACAATCATTATCGCGGCATCGCGGTCACCGCATTTCTTGTGGTGGCGGCGAGCATGCTGTTTTATTTCCTGCTGTTCAGGACGTCCACCCTGGGGAAAGGACTGGCGATGGTGATCGAGGTGATGAATCCGATCATCTACGGCTATATCATCGCCTATATCCTGAACACGATGCTTGACCTCATCGAGAAAGGGGTCTATAAAGCACTGTACAGACTGAAATGCAATCCCGGGAGAAAAGTCAAGAAGACCATCCGCATGATCTGCGCGTTTTTGTCTCTCGCAATCTCCATCGTCGTGGTCTACGGGATTGTGTCCAGCGTCGTGCCGGAGCTGATCCGGTCGATCCGGAGCATCATATTGAACTTCCAGACTTATGTGGACAACGTCAACTCGTTTATCGCGGAGACGTTCCATAATCCGGAGCTGGACGAGACGTCCGGCGCGCTGATCGACAAGATCTCCGAGTCCGTCCAGAACTTCTTCAGCTCCGAGATGACGCCGCGTCTGGACGCGCTCGCAAACAATGTGACGAGCGGCGTGATGAACTTCGTGACGTTTATGAAGAATATCTTCCTGGGCGTCATCATTTCCATGTACATCCTGATCGCCAAGGAGGGGCTGCTGGCCCGTTTCCGGCGGTTCATCTACTCAGTCTTCAGCATCGAACAGGGAAACCGGATTCTCCACAATCTGCGGTTCGCCGATGAGAAGTTCGGCGGTTTCCTGATCGGCAAGATCATTGACTCGGTGATCATCGGGCTTATCTGCTATCTTGCATGCCTGATCCTGAAAATGCCGTATACGATTCTCGTGTCGGTCGTGATCGGAATCACCAATGTGATCCCGTTCTTCGGCCCGTTTATCGGCGCGATTCCGAGCGCGCTGCTTATTTTCGTGGTCGATCCGCTGAAGGCACTGATCTTTATCATTTTCATCTTATGTCTGCAGCAGTTCGACGGCAACATCCTCGGCCCGAAGATCCTGGGCAATTCGGTCGGCGTCTCCAGCTACATGGTTGTCCTGGCGATTCTGATCGGAGGCGGTTTCTTCGGCGTGACCGGCATGATCATCGGCGTGCCGACTGCGGCCGTGCTGATTGCTGTGATCCAGAGCGGCATCCTCAGGCGCATGAAAGCCAAAGGCCTGCCGGGCGATCTGGAATCCTATCACTATGTGAAGCAGATCAATCCGCTCACCAACCGGATTGAACCCTTTGCGGGCCCGCTTCCGAACGGCAGCTTATATGAGCGCATTCATTACCGCGGCGCGGATGTCAGCTCATTTGACGAACCGCTTGAGGGAAGGCCCTGGGACCGCACGATGGAACAGATCGAAGAAGAAGATTATGAAATCAGCGGCAGACGTCCGGATATCCGGGAGGATAAGACATCGGCCGAGGAGATTTTTGTAGAGGAAGAGTAACGAAACACGCGCACACAGAAAGGAGCATGGACCATGTCGGAATTATTCAATGATGATCAGGCAAGAGCCGTACTTGAGGAGGGTATGACGGAAGCGCAGCAGCTGATCGCTGAGCCCGCCAAAGTAAGCGATGTGCTCGGATCGATCGAAGAAAAACTGAAAGAAGTGCCGGTGATCGGTGAATCGATTGCCGATGTGCCGCTCATGATTTCCATGATTAAGAGCTATGTGACGGGGTCCTACCGCGCGGTGTCTCCGAAAGTCATCGCGCTCATGCTGAGTGCCCTCCTGTACCTGATCAGGCGCAAGGACCTGATTCCGGATTCAGTGCCGCTCGCAGGCTATGTAGACGACATTGCGATCATCGCGCTGGCACTGAAACTGTCAAATGCAGAACTGAGAGAGTATGAAGCCTGGAGGAACGGAGGCGGAGAGCAGCGCGGGTTGTTCGGAAAAGATTCCGTAAAACCGGCTGCGGATCCGGTGACCGGCGGCGCCGGGAAGGATGATGTCATCCCGCCGAAGGAACAGGTCGTGTTTGCCGGAGCGGGCAAGGACTCGATCGGCGGGAAAGCGCCCGCACAGGACCGGGTCGAGGCGTTCCTGAAAGAAGCAGGTGTCTTTTTCCTTGCGACGGCGGACGGAGACCAGCCGAAGCTGCGCCCGCTCGGCGCGCACTTCCTGATGGACGGAAAGGTGCTCTTCGGGGTCGGTGATTTCAAGAATGTCTATAAGCAGCTGAAGGCCAATCCGAAGACGGAGATCGCCGCATGCAAGAGCGACGGCCACTGGCTCCGTTTTACGGGAAAGGCTGTTTTCGAGACGGATCCGAAGTATGCGGAGGCCGCGCTGAATGCGATGCCGAATCTTAAGAACATTTATAACGAGAAGACCGGGCATAAGATGATGATGTTCCACCTTGAAGGAGCGACGGCGGTCGACATCGCGATGATGGGCGACGGCGAGGACCTGCTCGCATAAAGTCAGTCTTTTCGGAGATGGACGGCCGAGGCGGCGCTGCGTCTGCGGTCGTCATCCATAGCGGCATAATGCCGTCTGGTCGTGTCTACGTTTTTGTGGCCGAGCACATCGGCCACCAGATAGATATCGCCGGTTTCGCGGTACAAAGCCGTGCCGTACGTGCTCCGAAGCTTGTGCGGTGTGATCCGCTTCGTGGTCGTGACAGACGAGGCGTACTTTTCGACGAGGTTTTCGACAGAGCGCACATTCATACGCTTTTTCTGCACCGAATAGAAGAGTGCGTGCTCATGTCCCGGGCAAGGCTCGATGCCGCTGCGGACGACCAGATAGTTTTTCAGGGCCTGCTCGACCTCCGGACCGAAGTAGACGTAGGCTTCATTTCCACCCTTCCGTACGACCTTTATGCGGTTTTCGCGGAAGTCCACATCTTCAATATCGAGACCGACACATTCCGATACACGGATGCCGGTTCCAAGCAGGAGCGTGATCATCGCGAGGTCGCGCTCTTTTGTTTTCCTGTAATAGATCGCGGCCTGGCCTTTCAGGGTCTGCCCGCAGTTTTCGATATAATTCAGAAGCTCGGCGACTTCACCCGCATCGAGACGAACGATCGTCTTGTCATGGATCTTGGGCATGTCAACGAGCACGGTCGGGTTGGTCGAGATCATTTCATGTCTGTAATAGAACGCGTAGAAGCTTCTCAGAGAAGAGATTTTGCGCTTGAGGCCCCGTTCCCCGTTTGTCAGCGGATCGCGCCTTCCGGAGCCGTTTCCGGGCGTCTGGTACAGTTTCAGATACTCCATGTATTCGATAATATCCTGAGCCGTGACGCGGTCCATATCCTCGAGGCGGAATTCCGTCAGGTCCCGATTCCGGTACAGCGGGTTGTTCTCTTTCAGAAACTGAAAGAAGACACGGATATCATAAGCATATGAAATCCGCGTGCGCGTGCTGGTCGTGGCCTCGGCCGCCCGGAAATACTCTTTGGCGAAGGGCGGGAGCGAAGAGAGGATCTCCCTCAGTTTCAGAATATTGTGCCTGTCATTTTGTTCGTGGTACGTGATACGTGCAGTCATCATCGTTTATCCTTATGGGCGGACCTGAATCCGGCAGACGGAATAAGTGCCTGACCCGTCTGCAGCCGTGCAGGTGATCTGGCAGAAACCCGGACGCAGCGCCTTAATCACACCGGTTGTTCGTCCCACTTCGCATAGATCGGGACGATCTGAAGAGAAATAGACAGCCTGGGATGCGGCTTTCTTAGGCCGCACGGACGCACTCAGGCGGTACCGGTCCTTTGCCCGGAGGCAGAGCGTCGTCCGGTTCAGGCTGATCGACCTCACTTTTGTCGTTTTGTCCAGTTTCCGAACGGCCTTTTTGACTGCCTGAGCGATCTTGCTCAAACCCTCATCACTCGGATGATGCAGGTCCTTCTTGAAATATTTCTTATTATTGGATCCGCGCAGCGCCAAACGGACATCCGAAAGAAAATAAATCCCGTTCTTGCGGCAGGCTTCCTTATACCATGGCATACGTGTTTTGATCCGGATCTGGCGGATCAGGACACGTTCCCGTGCTTCGCGGCTCGGGATCTGCTTCACACTGACGGTCCATTGCGGGATCGCGTACATAAGGCGTGCATTCGGATATTTGAAACGGGCGAGCTTTGCAAAGCGCTTCATTCCGTTCTCAATTTCTTTGCGGGAATGATTCCGGTCGTTATTGATTCCCCCGATGATCAGGACATCCGTGACTTTGCGGCTTGAAGGAAGCTTTTTCAGGAGCTTCCAGAAACTGCGGACAGTCTTGGCAGTTCCGGCTCCGATTATACAGCTGGTCATATAATAGCCGCCCCGGTCTTCAAGTCCGAGCGCATCGGCGATCAGGCCCGGCAGATTGGGGTGCCGGGTCGTCTTCGCGTAGGAGTCGCCGAGAAACACCCAGCACGGGGCGCCTGCCGTCACGTGAGACAGTTTGCTGACGCCGGATAAAGAACTGGATGAAGACTGCTCCGATTCACCGGAATCGTTTTGACCGTCATCATCATTATCTTCATCATCGTCATCATTATCTTCATCATCCTCATCATCATCCGTGCCGGTCTCAGATGTCTGCGCTGTGCTTCTTTGCGGAGAACTCACTCCGGTGGAGGAACCCGACGCATAGACGGGGATCGCACAGACCGTGATCAGAAGACATACAATATAGAAAAGCCTGTGATAGATGGATCTGTTTGTTTTTTTCATAGCTTTCAGTATAGCATGGACGGCGGTGTTTTTACAAGCAGATCTTTTCGTTAAACTGCGGTTTGGCGAATAGATGGATCTAAAAGAGTCAGCGCCCCATCACGGGGCGCCGCGGGTAAGGATAAACTCTCAGGCAACAATCGTTACCATAATATAATTATGTCTACCATGTATTCTCCGATCAGGGGATGTCACGGAAAATGGGGAAAGGGAAATCGGCAGACATAAAGGGGAAGCAAATAGAATAAAGGAAATGCAATTGGACTTATGTGCCGGTGTAAAACGGAACGACCAGATAAGCGCCGGCCATGATCGAATCTCCGTCAAGCTGATTGATCAGGCGCACTTCATCGATGTACGATGCGGAATCCCTCCACTCCGAAGTCATTTCTCTCTGCGCGATCGACCACAACGTGTCTCCCTCATGGATCAGAATGCTGTGGAAGCACTTGGTCCGTCCCGGAGTCAGATTGTCAGCGGCCGCGGCGTGTTCCGTAAGGCGCATCCCGCACCAGACCGCCAGCATCAGCATCACAGCCGTGATCACGGCGGCAAACAGAATCTGCTTTTCCCGTCTGACTTCCAGAACGCGGACCGCTTTCGCTGCTGTCCTGCAGCTGCGCATCGCGTCGACATCCTTATGCATCATATGCCTTCCGGTTCTCCAATCACGATCCATCCGCCTGTACCTGCTCCTTCTCTGCTTTTGCCGTGGTGCAAACATTTGTTCGCCTGTTCGTAAAACATACTATAGCACCCGAACAAATGTTTGTCAACAAAGAATCGAATATTTGTTCCGAATATCTGTTTGCATTTAAGATGCCGTTATGGTACAGTAGATAAAGAGAAACAAACGGAGGTGCGCGATGTCATACGGTAAAATTTCGGCCAAGCAGAGGGAGATCCTG
>CACXFK010000115.1 GCA_902766945.1 uncultured Lachnospiraceae bacterium
GCTCTTCCGTTCAGTCCGGAAAGTTCAAGAAGGAACACCATCTTGACCACTTCTCCGCCCAGAGATTCCACGAGCTTGGCCGCCGCCTCCACGGTGCCGCCCGTCGCGATCAGATCGTCCACGATGACAACCTTGTCACCGGGCTGGATCGCATTTTTATGGATCTCAATCGTGGCCTGGCCGTATTCCAGATCATAGGACTGGGAAACGGTCTCGCAGGGAAGCTTTCCGGCTTTCCGGATCAGCTCAAACGGCTTGTGCAGATTATAGGCGATCGGCATGCCGAACACGAATCCTCTGGACTCCAGGCCGGCAATCTTGTTGAACTCAACGCCGTCAAGCCGTTTCTGCATCTCGTCAATCGCAAGACGGAGACCGTCCGCATCTTCCAGAACCGATGTGACATCCCTGAAGATAACACCCTTCTGGGGGAAGTCCGGTATTGACCTTATATAATCTTCTACGCGTTCCTTTGCCATCGCCAAAACTCCTTCCTTGGAAGAATGGATTCCAATTAAAATATCCGAACAAATATCATAACACTTTTTGCAGTTTATTGAAAGTGGGTTATCACGATCTGTATGCGTCTCTGCCCCATATAGTCGTTGAATTCCACTTCGTAGGCGAGCGCCACGTCCGGGCTCTCGCTGATACGTTCATAGAGCTCGTCGACATTTCTGAAGCATACGGCGTCCTGCGCCTGACCGGCCGTCCGCGCCTGAAAACCGGGGCGGTCCGGTTCCGCGTCTCCGGGAACAACCATGGAACGGACCCGCATCTTCAGCAGATTGTGCCGGGCGCCGAACAGTCTCGGATGCTCGCAGTACACATTTTTCTCGGCAAAGAGAGGCTTCTCGTTGCCCTTTCCGTACGGCTCCAGCAGTTTCAGCTGCTCGATCAGTTTCTCCGATACATAACTGATCGGCATCGGAACGTCAATCCGGACCTTCGGGACCAGTTCCTCCATCGTCAGTTCACAGCACTCATTGATCCTTCTCCGGAACTCGTCCACATGCTCCTCCGCGAGCGTCAGCCCGGCCGCCATCGGATGTCCGCCGAACCGGATGAGAAGATCCTGCACCTTTGTGAGTTCCTCGAACATCGAATAGGTCTCGGTCGACCGTCCGGAACCCTTGACGCCGTCCGCCGAGCGGGTCAGGACAAACGCCGGGCGGCTGTAGATCTCACGGACTCTTCCCGCGATGATACCGGCGATGCTCTCATGCACTTCCGGAAGAAAGACGACCAGGATCCGGTCCCCAAGAAGTCCGGTTTTTTCAATCGTCTCGCGGGCGATCCGCACGCCGCTCTCCGTCAGCGATTTCCGGCTCTCGTTCAGTGACTTCAGCTCCTCCGCCAGATGCTGCGCCGCCTTCTGATTCGGCGCTTCAAGCAGTGCGGATGCCCGCATCGCCGTGTCGAGTCTTCCGCTCGCGTTCAGGCAGGGTCCAAGCACGAACCCGATGTGATACGTCGTCAGCGCATCCAGCTTCAGTCCCTGGACATCCGCCAGCGCCTTAAGGCCTGCGTTGTCCGTATTCCGGAGCTGCTTCAGGCCTTCTTTCACGATGATACGGTTTTCGCCCGTCAGCTCGACGATATCGCCGACCGTGGCAAATGCCGCATACTGAAGCATCTTCATATCCGGATCGCCGCCCATCGCAAGGATCAGCTTCCAGGCGATCGCCGCGCCGCACAGGTTCGGGTTCGGGGAATCATCGTCAGGCCGCTTCGGGTCCACGACGGCGTCCGCCGAGGGAATCTCAAGCACCTCATGATGATCCGTTACGATCACCGTCATCCCGTGCTCTTTTGCCCGCGCAACCGCGTCCGCAGCTGCGATGCCGTTGTCGCACGTCACGATCGTATCGATCCCGTCCCGGAAAGCCGCTTCGATCATGTTTTCATTGAGACCGTATCCGTCCGTCATGCGGTTCGGGATCTTGATGTCCGCATTTCCGCCGAGTTCCAGGAGGCCCCGTTTCAGTATGTAAGAAGCCATGATCCCGTCGATATCATAGTCTCCGATCACACGGATCCGCGCTCCGGATTCGATCTTTTTCAGGAGAATGCCGGCCGCCTTATCCATATCCTTCAGCAGCGACGGACTGTTCAGCTTATCCAGTCCGCCATACAGATAGGTCTCTATGGCTTCATCCCCGATCACGTCGCGGTTCCGGATGATCCTGGCCACGACCGGATCAATCCCGAACTTCTCCGCGATCTCGTTGAAGTCTGCCTTCTTGGCCGCCACGACCCAGTTTTCCATTGTTGACTCCTTTCCAGTGTTCTTCATCCGCATAGGTCAGACGGACATAAAAAGCCATGCGACGCATGGCTTTTTACTCTCATTTGTCAACCGCCCGTTGATCAGGACGAGTGCTTCTTTGTTTTCTTTTTGCGGATCACGTTCGGATTGCCGCCGGATCGGACCGCCTCTCCCTGAGATTTGGCCGCCTGGCTGTCCGCACTGCCTTGAGCGCCGTAAGCCTTCGGGGCATTTGCGGCAGCTTTCGCACGCATGCGCTGATATTCAGCCGCGTCTTTGCCGAGGTGTGTCCGCATCCAGTGCCAGAGCGGGCCGGTCAGGAAAACGGACGAGCACGCGCCGGCGATGATGCCGACCATCATCGGGAACGTGAATTCCTTGATCGAAGCCACGCCGAGGATATACAGCATCAGGATGGACGAGAAGGTCGTCAGGTTGGTCAGGATGCTTCGGGTCAGCGTCATATTGATCGCATTGTTCACCAGCTCGGCGAGGTCGCCGTGCTTCGGGAACGTCGGCTGCATTTCACGGATACGGTCAAAGATAACGATCGTGGAGTTAATCGAATAACCGAGGATCGTCAGCATAACCGCGATAAAGGAGTTGCCGACCGAGATCCTGAAGATCGCGTAAGCCATCAGCGTAATCAGCACGTCGTGGCACAGAGCGAGAACAGCCGCCGAAGCAAAGCGGATATCCTTGAAACGGATGAAGATGTACAGCAGCATCAGGACAACAGCGAGGATGACGGCCTGGATCGCGCTTCTGCGCATCTCTTTGCCGACCGTCGCGGAGATGGACTCCGCCGTGATGCTGGACTCTTCGACGCCGAAGGATTCGGACAGCTTCTCCGCCATCGCGGAACGCTCATCCACATCAAGCGTACGCGTCTTGATGATGACCTGTCTGGAGCCGACCACCTTCTGCATGGACACGTTGGCGTCGCCTGTCACTTCCATCACAACCGGCTTCACTTTTTCATCGAGATCCGCCAGTGAGAAATCCTCTTCAAAATCCACGGTCGTGGACGTGCCGCCGAGGAATTCAAGCGAGTAATTCAGAGCACGGCTGCCCTTGCCGGCATTGATGCCCATAAACACGGCTCCGATCACGATAATCGCGGCCGCCACACCGAGGAATTTCTTCCAGTTCTCAACGAAGTGGATTGCCGTCAGCTTCTTCGGTCTTGCCCAGAGCTTAGGATTGTCAACACCGAGTGCGCAGACTGCGTAGCAAAGCAGTCTGGAAACCACGAGCGCCGTGAACATCGAGAGCACGACCGAGAGGGCGAGCGTCATCGCAAAGCCCTTGATCGTACCGGTGCCGAGGCCGCCGAGGACGGCTGCCGCAATCAGGGTCGTGATGTTGCCGTCCAGGATCGCGGACATGGCCTTGTGGAAGCCGGCGTGGATCGCTCCGCGGACCGACGTGCCGAGCGTGATCTCTTCCTGCAGGCGGGAGTAAATAACGACGTTGGCGTCAACCGCCATACCGATACCGAGGATGATACCCGCGATGCCCGGAAGGGTCAGCGTCAGGTCAAATGCGTTCAGAAGGACCAGCATCATCGCGATGTAAAGGAGCAGCGCGAAGGATGCGATCACACCCGGAAGCAGGTAGAAAATGATCATGATCAGCATGACCAGGCACAGTCCGATCGCACCGCCGATCAGGGACGTGCGGATCGCTTCCTGGCCAAGCTGGGCGCCGACGACGTTCGAACGGATCTCATGCAGCGTCACCTTGAGGCCGCCGATTCTGATATAAGATGCCAGTTCCTTGGCCTTGTCGATGTCGCCCATGCCTTCGATGATGGCCTTGCCGTCCGTGATGGCGGCATTGACGGAAGGAACAGAGACGAACTGTCCGTCATAATAGATGCCGATGGACTCACCGGCTGAGTAAGCCTTTGTCGTCGCATCCGCAAACTTCTTTGTGCCTTCGGAGTTGAAGGACAGTTCCACGACCGGCTTGTTGTTCTTTGTCGTGGAATCCTGCGTGATGACGCCCTGGGCGTCGTCAATGTCCGAACCGGTGCAGACGATGGAGCCCTCCGCTTCGAGTTCCTCAATCGTCTTGTTCAGTTCGTAGTTTCCGGTCTGGGAGTTGTACGTGTAGTTGTCATTTCCGTCCGCGTCTGTCTCAGCAATGAAATACAGAGAACCGGGTGTGCCGAGTTCCGCGAGGATCGCATTTGCGTCCGTCACGCCGGGGATCTCAACATTGATGCGGTTGCCGCCTTCTTTGTACACATTGGCTTCGGTCGAATACTGCTCGACACGGCGCTGTAGCTTATAGACGGTGTCGTCCATATCATCCGGTGCCGGGGCTTCGTCATCGGCTTCATACGTGATCGAGACGCCGCCTGACAGATCCAGGCCGGTGCGGATATTCTTCATCGATCCGGTGCCGGTCGGGCCAAAGCCTTTGAGCGCTGTAAACACCATCAGGATGGTGACAGCGGCCATGACAATAACGGTGATGATACCAGTTCTCTTCTTCATAGCTCTTGTTTCTCCTCATTACTACTATATAATCTTACCGCCTGAAACGGCGATTCGATTCCGACTCATACCCCTCATGTATGAACACGGCTTAAACGTCACGCCTCGTCCGCAAGTGCCGCTTTGATCATAAGCGCACATTCAACCCGCTTGCGCTCAAGCATGCACCCGATCTCATAGACGCTTCCGATCTGTCCGGTGAAGTTGTAGGAATTGGCCGGACATCCGCCGCTGCAGTAAAATCTCGCAAAGCAGGTGCTGCACTCTTTCTTGCTGTAGACGTTGACTTTTTTGAACTCCGTGACGGTCTCTTCCGCTTCGATGCCGGACGTGACATTTCCGAGAAGGAAATCCTCCATCCCGACAAACTGATGACACGGATAAAAATCGCCCCACGGCGTCACGGCAAGATACTCCGTACCGCTTCCGCAGCCGCTCAGCCGCTTATAGACACATGGGCCACCCGTTAAATCTATCATAAAATGAAAGAAATTGAAACCATTTCCTTCTTTTTCACGGCGGATCATCTCACGCGAAAGAATGTCGTACTGTTCCATAAGAGCAGGCACATCCTCAGGCCGGATGGCATAGTCCGCCTCCTTCGGCGCGACGACCGGCTCCACCGAGATCTGATCAAAACCGAGATCCGCCAGATGGAGGACATCCGCCGCGAAATCGAGATTCCAATGCGTATATGTGCCGCGGACATAGTACTTGAGGCCGAGTTCCCGCCTCATCGCCGCAAACTTAATGAATTTCGGAAGGATCAGATCATAGCTGCCCGCTCCTTTCCGGAAAGGACGCATGCGGTCATGGACTTCTTTTCTGCCGTCGATCGAGAGGACGACGTTGTCCATCTCGCGGTTGCAGAATTCCATCACCTCGTCGTCAAGGAGAACCCCGTTCGTCGTCAGCGTGAAGCGGAAATGTTTCTTATAGGGTTCCTCGAGGGAACGGCCGTAGGCGACCAGTTCCTTGACCACTTCCCAGTTAAGCAGCGGTTCGCCGCCGAAGAAGTCGACTTCCAGATTGGTCCGCGCACCCGAATGCGTGACCAGA
>CACXFK010000116.1 GCA_902766945.1 uncultured Lachnospiraceae bacterium
AGCTTTGGACTCATGTCAAAGACGAGTTTCTCCTGCACATTCCTCTCATGACTGAAGTCACGAGAATCCTGTGTCAAAGATTGACCGGACCGCGCGGACGGAAGAAAGGCGGTAAGGAAATGCCGGCCGGCTAAATTTCCGAGATTCCTATTGACAAGGTAGGAAATAAGGGGTATAGTAAGACCAATTTAGAAGAAAGGAGGCGCTTATATGCGGAAGCAGATCGCATACCGATATCATACAGGCATGTGTTTCCGAATGCATAACTCCCGGGCATACAGGATGGCTGGGGTGCCGATGTGTCAATGTGAGCGCCTCTTGAGAACATGTGTCAGCCGGATCAGGACATGAACACAGCCATTTGCCCGGGAGCTTCCGAAGGAGCCCCGGTTTTTCTATGTTTCGCGACACGCAAACCGGAGAGCCCGTTCCTGATTTACCAGGACATATGATACAACACGGTGATGCGCGCTCAGACAAGAGCGGCAGAATATATATGGGCAAATGCCCGGGAGGTTACTCATGAAGAACAATACAGGAATCAAAAGAAATCACGGATGGAAGACACTTTCGGCTCTGGCGGCGGCTTTCCTTCTGGCTTTCCCGCTGACAGTCGGCGCTGCGGACGCGGATTCTGCGGCAGAGGCGGATTCTGCGGCGGAAAAGGCCGGGACGGTGACCCTTACGATCGGCGCGAGCTCCACACCGCATGCGGAGCTGCTGGAGATCGTGAAGCCGGCACTTGCCGAGCAGGGCATCAACCTCGACATCGTGATTTATGACGACTATGTGCTTCCGAATACGGCGCTTCAGGACGGCACGCTGGACGCAAACTATTTCCAGCACACGCCTTATCTGAACAGCTTCAATGAATCGAACGGGACCGATCTGGTTTCGGCGGGCTCCATTCACTACGAGCCGTTCGGCATCTACAGCTTCAGCGTCAAGGATCTTGCGGAACTTGCGGACGGCGCCGTGATCGTAGTGCCGGATGACGAATCCAACCAGACGAGAGCGCTGCTCCTGCTTGCCCAGGAAAAGCTGATCGATCTTCCGGAAGACGCATCGGTTGAGAACGGCGTCTCGATCCTCGACATCGTGGACGATCACGGATATCAGATCCAGGCCGCGCAGGCGGATGCGGTTCCGTCCCTTCTTAAGAACAGTGACGAAGGAACGATCGCGGTCATCAATTACAATTACGCGCTCGGAGCCGGCCTGAAGACGACGGACGCGCTCGCCATCGAGGATGCTTCCGGCGACGCCGCTCAGACATACGCGAACATCATCGCGGTGCGGAGAGGCGACGAGGAGCGCGAGGAGATTCAGGCGCTGGTCAAGGCTCTGAAGGACGGCGCAGTGGATCAGTACAACGAAGAGACCGGCGCAGGCATCGTGCCGATCAGCTGATCAGAACCATTTCTCCCGGAGGGCTGTTAAGGCTCTCCGGGAAAGAAAGGAAGAGAACCTATGATTGAGCTTCGGCACCTTGGGAAAACCTATAAAGCGGCCGGAAGAGATATTATCGCTCTGGACGATATCAATCTGACGATTGAGGACGGAGAGATCTTTGGCATCATCGGACTGTCCGGCGCTGGAAAAAGCACGCTGGTCCGATGTATCAATCTGCTTGAGCGCCCGACAGAAGGCGAAGTGCGGATTGACGGAAGAGACATCACACTGTTGAAAAGAAAAGAACTGCTGGAACTGCGCAGGACGATCGGCATGATCTTTCAGGGATTTAATCTGTTGGAACAGCGATCCGTCCTGCGCAACGTCATGTTTCCGCTTGAGATCGCCGGCATGCCGAAAGCGGACGCAAAGGACCGGGCCAGGGAACTGCTGAAGCTGGTCGGGCTTGACGAGCGGGAGGGCTCCTATCCCTCGCAGCTGTCGGGCGGGCAGAAGCAGCGCGTCGCGATCGCCCGCGCGCTTGCGACGAAGCCGAAGTACCTACTCTGCGATGAGGCGACGTCGGCGCTTGACCCCAATACGACGAGGGCCATCCTGTCACTCCTGAAGGAAATCAACGAGACGCTTGGCGTCACGATCATCGTCATCACGCATGAGATGAAGGTCATCGACCAGATCTGCGACAAAGTGGCGGTGCTCGACCAGAGCCGGATCGCGGAGCAAGGAAAGGTCAGCGAAGTGTTCGTGACGCCGCGCTCCCAGATCGCGAAAGAACTGATTTTCCCCGGAAACAGGAAAGAATTCGGCGATCACGGAGGACGCAGGATCCGGATCACCTTCCACGAGGCCTACGCGTACAATCCGGTGATCTCGCAAATGGTGATGGAGTGCCAAGTTCCGGTCAATATCCTGTTTGCGGATATCAAGAAGCTGGACAACGAGGAATACGGCCACATGATCTTCGAACTCCCGGTGGAAGAGCGGGATGCCGAGAAGATCCTTGCATGGTTGAAAAAGAGCCCGGTTGACTGGCAGGAGGAGGTGTGACGGATGTTCTCGGATACATTTATTAAGCTCTGGCAGAACGGTATTATACAGAAAGGAATCTGGGAGACCGTCTATATGACGCTCCTTTCCTCAGTGCTTGCCTATCTGATCGGCCTTCCCCTCGGTGTGATCCTGAACGTCACGGATAAGGACGGCATCTGTCCGGTCGGCTGGCTGAACCGCCTGCTCGGCCTGGTGGTGAATTTCTTCCGCAGCATCCCGTTCATTATCCTGATGGTGGCGATGCTGCCCGTCGCGAAACTGATCGTGGGCGTCAGCCTCGGCAACAAAGCGATGATCGTGATGCTGGTGATCGCAGCGGCTCCTTATGTCGCGCGCATGGTGGAGAGCTCCCTGAAGGAAGTGGACTCCGGCGTGATCGAGGCGGCTCAGTCGATGGGCACGAATAATATGCAGATCATCTGGAAAGTGCTGCTGCCCGAGGCGCGTCCGGCGCTTACGATCGGCGCGGTCATTTCCATGGTGACGATCCTCGGCTACTCTGCGATGTCGGCAACAATCGGCGGCACCGGCCTCGGCCAGATCGCGATCAGCTACGGACATCAGCGCTTCAATCCGGACGTGACCTGGTGCTGCGTCTTTCTGACCGTCCTGATCGTGCAGATCATCCAGGAAGCGGGCACCTACTTTGCCCATAAGACGGACAAGCGGCTGGGGGGCTGATCCGCCCTGTGACGCGGATCTCCCTGCTCTTCAGAACGGATTTGTGTGCTTTGTGTGATCTTTTTTCAACAATGTTTGCTTGTTTGAATATGATGTGCTATAATGTCGTTCGTTTCAGGATCCATGGTTGAATAGCGCCTGGAACTTCATTAAGTATTTTTTATTTCATGGAGGTAAAGATTATGAAGAAGATGCTTGTGGTATCCCTGTGTGCAGTGATGATGTTCACACTTGGAGCTTGCGGCAAGAAGGCAGCTGATTCTGCAGCAGCAACAGTCAGCAGTGCGGCAGCAGCAGTTGAGAGCACGGTTGAAGAAGCCGCCGACACAGTCGAGAGCAAGGTTGAAGAAGCCGCTGACACTGTTGAGAGCAAGGTTGAAGAAGCAGCGGACGCAGCAGCGAGCACAGCAGAAGCAGCTGAGAGCAAGGTTGCGGACGCAGCGAGCGCAGCAGCTGATGCAGTTTCGGAAGTCGCTGATGCAGTCGAAAGCGCTGCTTGATAGACGGAACAAGGATGATAAAAAATCAGGCACTCATACGAGCGCCTGATTTTTTTTGACCATATCGGTGATGACGGAACGGAAATACTCATCGATATGTTTCTGTTCTTCGCGGGTCAGATCCTGATATGCGATCGGGGTGCCGTACTCCACGATCACATGCGTTTTGCGCACATAGGGGAAATGTCTCTCGAATACATCGTCTGCATTGTTGAACGCGACCGGGATGATCCTGCAGTTGGTCCTCTGCGCGATCTTGAAGCTTCCCCGATGGAACGGCAGAAGGTTCGTTTCATCGCCGCTTTTGTTGCGGGTGCCTTCGGGGTAGATGAAGACCGAGATGCCGTTCTTCACGTAGTCGATCGCTTTCCTGATCGTCTCGAGACCTTGCTTCAGGTCGCTGCGGTCGAGAAACAGGCAGAAGAGAAAGCGCATGTTCCAGGAAAGAATCGGGATATGCGCCAGATTGTCTTTGGCGATATAACCGCATCTTGTTTTCATCTGGCTGTAGCTGATGATGGTGTCAAAGAAACTCAGATGATTTCCGACGAACAGGACGGCCTCGTCATCCGGCACGTTCTCGTAACCGAGCGTGGTTACTTTTGTTCCCGTGATGAGGAGGACGATTTTGAAGGCGCCCTGTACGATATGGAGCATCGACATCTCGGCCGCCATCGGATTGAACTTCCGGATGATCGTTTCGACGATCAGGATCGGTATCGATACGACGCAATACAGGATAACGAACAGGACGGTAAGGATAGTTCGGATCATGGACAGCTCCTTTTCGGGTTCATTCTTCATTTGCGGTTCAGCCGCTCTGCCCATTATAAATCCGCTTTGCGGGAATCGCAAGAATGGCTTGCGCAGGGGCAGAAAACTGCATATAATGTCATCTGGTATACAAAATACATTATATGTACAATCTGGAGAAAGTATGTTCCTTCGGGCGACTGCGAAAATCAATCTGGCACTGGATGTTCTCAGCAAGCGGGAAGACGGATATCATGACGTCCGCATGATCATGCAGATGGTCGGCATGTATGACAGGCTGGAACTTCAGCCGCTTCTTTTTGAGCCGGGCATTCATCTGGAAACCAATCTGAGCTACATTCCCACTGATGAGGGCAACCTGGCCGTAAAAGCCGCCAAGCTTCTGATGGATGAGGCGGACGTGACGGACGGACTGAAGATCCGCCTCGACAAGTTTATTCCGGTCGCCGCAGGGCTGGCCGGAGGCAGCTCTGACGCGGCCATGACGATGGTCGGGGTCAACCGGCTGTTCCATCTGGGCTTCACGCGGGAAGAACTGATGAAGCGCGCCGCAAAGATCGGCGCGGATGTGCCGTTCTGCATCCTCAGGGGGACGGCGCTCTCCGAAGGCATCGGGGATATCCTGACGCCGCTTCCGCAGATGCCGGACGCCGCGATCCTTCTGTGCAAGCCCAATATCAGCGTGTCCACGAGGGACGTATACGGGGCCCTCGATTCCGGAAAAGCCGGAAAGCATCCGGATATCGACGGCATGATCCGCGCCATCACGGACGGGGATCTGGAGAGGATGACGGATCCGGCCTTAATGGTCAATGTGCTGGAATCCGTGACGGGACCCCGGTATCCGGTGATCGGCGCCATCGAGTCCATTATGAAAGAAGAAGGCGCGCTGAATGCGGTGATGAGCGGCAGCGGACCTACGGTATTCGGCATTTTCAGGGATGCCGGCAAGGCGGAAGCATGCCGGGTCAGGCTCAGGAAAGAGAAGCCCGCGGCCAGGACATTTCTTACATGGCCGGCGGGGGCATATAGCAGAAAACGAGTGTCTGAAAAATGAGGAAAGAAAAAAGATGAAAGAAAGCGACAGGGCGTTAAATCCGGAGGAGTATATGCCGCTCAGGGAAGTCGTATTCCTTACGCTGCGGAGGCAGATTCTGCGCGGGGAACTCAGGCCGGGCGAGCGGCTGATGGAGATCTCCCTTGCAAACAGGCTCGGTGTTTCGCGCACGCCGATACGTGAGGCGATCCGGAAGCTGGAAAATGAAGGCCTTGTGACGATGATCCCGCGCCGCGGTGCCCATGTGGCCGCGATCACGAGGCAGGAGTTAAACGACGTGCTCGAGGTCCGGAAGAGTCTTGACGTGCTTGCGATCAGGAAAGCCTGCCGGAATATGACGGAGCAGGAGATGACGGTTCTCCGCTCCGCCGCGGAATCGTTTGCGATCCTCGTTGAAAAAAAGGACGCGGATCTGACGACGCTCGGAGAGGCGGATGAGCATTTTCATGAAATTATCTATCAGGGAACCAGCAACCGCCGCCTGATGCAGATCCTCGGCAACCTGCGCGAGCAGATGTACCGCTTCCGCGTGGAATATCTGAAAGACAAGGATATCCGCCAGACGTTGGTCAGCGAACACGACGCGATCGTCAAGGCGATCGAAAAACGCGACGAAGAAGAGGCGGTGCGGGTGATGGAGCTGCATATCGACAATCAGTACCGCGCGATCAATCACGCGCTTGACCTGCGCGACGAAGGGGGCCGGCATGAAGGATCGTAAATCGCTCCCGATCGGGGTGTTCGATTCGGGCCTCGGCGGCCTCACGGTTGCCAGGGAGATCATGAGAAATCTGCCGCTTGAGAAGATCGTGTATTTCGGCGATACGGCGCGGGTTCCATATGGCAGCAAATCAGCCCAGACGATCAGGCGGTACGCCAGGCAGATCGTGCGGTTCCTGAAGACCCAGGAGATCAAGGCGATCGTGGTTGCCTGCAACACGGCGACAGCGCTTGCGATGGACGCCATCCGGGAAGAGGCGGGCGAGATCCCCGTGATCGGCGTGATCGAACCCGGCGCAAAGGTCGCCTGTGCTTCAACCGAGAACGGGCGGATCGGAGTCATCGCGACGAGGGCGACGATCGGAAGTCATGTATATAATGATGCGATTGCCGCGATACGGCCTGAAGTCAGCGTCATCGGGAAAGCCTGCCCGCTCTTTGTTCCGCTCGTCGAGGAGGGATGGATTCACGACAAGATCACCGACGAGATCATCATGCGCTATCTGGATGAAGTGTTGGAATATAAGATCGACACGCTCATCCTCGGGTGCACGCATTATCCGCTTCTTCGCAGCGAGATCAGACGCCTCGTCGGAGATTCGATCCGGCTTGTGAATCCGGCCTATGAAACCGCGATCGAACTGAAAGGGATGCTGATGGATGAGGGGCTGGAAAATGACCGCCAGCGCGAGGCGGGAGAGCCTTACCCGTACCGGTTCTTCGTGAGCGACGAGGCGGAGCGGTTCGCCGGTTTTGCGGATTCGGTGCTGCCGGTAGACGTGAAGACCGCGCGCATCGTGCCGATCGAGGAATACTGAGCATGCCGTCAGGTGAGCACATCCGGATCCGGATCGAGAGCAGGCAGTCTCTTCACGGTGATCCGGACGGGATGAAAGTCAGAAGCGAGCTGCTCATAACGGAGGCGGAAGGCGTGCGCCGTGAGGTCGCCGGAGCGACGCATATTCTGTTCGAGGAGCGGGAAGAGGAGAGCGCCAAAGCCGATAAAATCCATCTGGTCATCCGGGACGGGAGCGTTGAATTAAAGCGGAGCGGCCAGATCACATCCTCATTTTTGTTTGCCGCCGGAGCAGATACGCCGGCACAGTACCGGACACCGTACGGGGAGATCCCGATGCGGATCCGGACAAGAAGCCTTCTTCTGCCTGACGGACGTGCAGAGCTGTATATCCGGATCCTGTACGATATTCTCTCGGGGGAAGAGATCCTTTCGACAAATGAAGTCAGCATTTCCATAAAAAAACCCAGCGGGTTCTGACCGCTGGGTTTTTTATTACTTTTTCTTTTTTGAGCCTGAAGACGATCCAGCCGATTTCAGATCGGTTTCCGCCTTGTCTCTCCAGGCAAACAGCTTGTCGCGCCAGGTTTTCTTTTTGGCCGGCTGTACGTCGAGTTTGCCGTGGGCGGCGCGCACGTCCGTGATGTAGATGCCGGAGACCGTAGCTTTGACTTCCTTTTTCACCGGAATCGAGTCGTAGATCTTTTCGTCCGCGATCATCGTCATGATGCGGGGGCCGGCTTTTACTTTTACGATCGGCATCTTGTTCCGCCGCATGAGTTTAGGTACCTGGTCGATCACCGCCTGCGGAAGGCCTGAGTCTTTTACCGGGAGCCTCTTTTTATCGATAATCAGCAGCGTCATCTGCTGCTTGGCCGCTTCAATCTGTTCCTTCTGGGCATCCTGTTTCTTCTGCAGGCGCTTTCCGACGAAATACAGTACGACGAGCGCAACCACCAGTATGATCAGGATGATCAGTAAAATCTGCCATACCTTCACTTCCCAAAACCTCCATCTAAAATAGTCTCATTGATTGTATCACTGCGGCAGATGTGAAGCAAGCCAAAGACGGCGCAAATCGCCGCGAAGGGCCGCCTCATCGCGTGAACTTATCCGCGCACATCAGGCCTTGCCGGTTGCCGATACCGGGGTCGGACGGCGGTCGTCGAAAACCGACGCG
The DNA here is from genome assembly GCA_902766945.1 of uncultured Lachnospiraceae bacterium. Classification (GTDB taxonomy): domain Bacteria; phylum Bacillota; class Clostridia; order Lachnospirales; family Lachnospiraceae; genus Chordicoccus. Next base: position 8,172 of record CACXFK010000116.1, read on the forward strand.
ACGTCGAAGAGCTTCTCGAATACATTGGTTTTCGCAGCTCCGGACATGGCGCGCCACATCTGAAGTCCGTCGCAGTCGATGCGGCCCTGTCTCACGTAGCCGTCCCGGATCTGGACCCAGTACTCGGACGAGGCGTCAACATTTGCGTAGAAATTATAGCCCATGGACTTGAAATAGGCATACGCCTCGTTGGTTGCGGCGTCATAGTCGCGCCAGGTGCCGATGTCGTTGCCGTGGGCGAAGATGATCGTATCCGTCTGTCCGAGGATATTGGCGACGGTATTCTGCCATTTCTGCTGGTCGGTGGCCAGCGTCTCGGCGCTCTTTCCGGTGACGCTCATGTGGCCCCAGGTATGGCAGGCAAACTCCCATCCTTCTGCCTTTACCGCTTCTGCGATCTTAGTGGCTTCCGCGACTTCCTCATCCCAGTTGAAATCGGGATGGGCGGCGAGATACTCTTCCTGATCCCGGTCGAGCCGCTCGTGCGTCTTATACGCGACATCCGTCCGGTATCCGAAGACGCCGTTGTATCCGGTCATCGCGGCGATGCCGCGGGCACCCTTGTAAGAGGCGTCCGGGTGGGCCCGGAGGAATGTATTGAGCCTCGGCATAACGTCGTAGTCGCCGACGGAAACCTGCCCCGATGCGTCCGTATACTGGATCTTTACCAGTCCGTTCTCGTCGAGCACAACTTTGTCGCCGTATCCCTTCCCGTCATAGGAGTGGTAATAGCTCCAGTCGTCGATGGAGAGCACGTAAGGATGTTTGTCGGCAGGGAGCAGCAGGTTTTTGTTTTTGGAGAAATGGACTGTGCCGTCTTCGTCCCGGCTTTCCGTGACCAGGTCGCGCATCCGGATCAGGACCCAGCCGTTGTCGTACATCTGCTGCGTGATCTTGTCGAACTCCTCGATGGTCGTCATCCAGGCGTTGTTTCCCGCAACGGTGTCTTCCCCCCATTTTGCCGTATCAAACGTCCGCGCCGGATCGACGATGAGCGAGTGGTAGAAGATATGCGGCACGGTCAGAGGGTCTTTGGCTTCAAGGGTGGACTTGACGGCCGTAAAAGAAGCGATCGCGTTGATCAGCTCCGAGTCGGTGTCATAGCCTTCCTGTTCCTCGAGGAGGGCGATCGCGCGGTCATAGTCATAGGTCTTCGCGATTTCGCCGGCTTGTGCGATCGCGTCCCTGCGCTTTTGGATTTCAGCTTCCTCTGCCGCGATTTCGGCTGCCTTTTCCGCTTTAGCCGTGTCATTTTTCCGGCGGCCGGTCTGGATGAGACCCGTGACTAAAATGGCGGCAAGAAGTACGATGAGGAGAGTGATCGTCGCATAGATCATGCGAAGGCGCCTGCGTCTCCTTCTTGCCGCCGCCCGTCTTCCCGAGCGGCTTCTTTTCTTATCTGCCATAAGGTGGAACCTCTTTATAACGTTGCCTGACGGCCGGTGCCTCACAGAGTGCGGCCCCGGATCAGGCGGATTTCATATTAGTATACCATAGATTGCCGTTTTCATGGAAGAAGGAGAAGGGACTTCCGGATCCTGTCCGGGACCGTGTGCGGCCCGGTTTCGTTCAGAGGTCAATATAATGATATTGAGATATCGAAATAAGGCCTGATTTTCCTCAAAAATAACTCCAGTTAGAGTTGACTTCAGCGCATTTTTGCATGATTATAAAATAAGTCTCAATATCATTCTAAGTTAAAGGAAGATAACCTGCACCGGCGGAGGGGCGGGCTGTTTTCCGGGAAGGGCGAAAGGTATGGCAAACTTAAATGAACGTGCCGTCCAGCAGATCACGGAAATCTGTGGTCGTTACAAGGACGAGAAAACACCGCTCATGATGATTCTGAGTGACATTCAGAATGAGTATGGGTACATCCCGCTCGAGGTGCAGGAGCTGGTTTCCAAAGAGACCGGTATCTCTGTCGCCGAGATCTACGGCGTTGTGACCTTCTACTCCTTCTTCTCACTCCAGCCGAAGGGCAAGTACGTCATCGGATGCTGCCTCGGCACAGCCTGCTACGTCAAAGGCGCACAGCAGGTGATCGACAAGTTCTCGGAGATCCTGAAGATTAAACCGGGCGAGACGACTGAGGACGGACTTTTCACACTCGACGCACTGCGCTGCATCGGCGCCTGCGGTATCGCACCGGCTGTCAGCATCAGCGGCACCGTTTACCCGAAGGTCAGCGTCGACCAGGTTCCGAAGATCATCGAAGAATACAGGGCAAAGGAAGGTGAAGTTGCATGATCAATACAGTGGAAGCGTTAAATGAAAAAGCTGCTGCATGTACCAAGTGCCTGGACGACAAGCTGAAGGGCCTCGACGGCAAGCGCCACATCGTGCTCTGCGGCGGTACAGGATGTCTGTCATCTCATTCCGATGAGATCATGAAGAAGTTTAAAGAAGTGCTTGAGGCCCGCGGCGTGGCGGACAAAGCGACCGTGAACCTTGTCGGCTGCTTCGGTTTCTGCTCCCAGGGTCCGTTCGTCAAGATCTATCCGGAAGATACGCTGTATCGTCTGGTTAAGATCGGCGACGTCGAAGAGATCGTCGACGAAGACATCATCGGCGGCAAGGTCGTCGAGCGTCTTCTCTATGTTGAGCCGTCCTCCGGCGAAAAGGTCACAAAACAGGACGACATCAACTTCTATAAGAAGCAGCGCAGAGTAGCCCTTTACGGCTGCGGCGTCATCAATCCGGAAGATATCAATGAAGCACTCGGCATGGGCGCGTTCCAGGGCCTTAAAAAAGCGCTTTCGATGACACAGCAGGAGGTCGTCGATGAAGTGCTCGCGTCCGGACTCCGCGGCCGCGGCGGCGGCGGGTTCCCGTCCGGCAGAAAGTGGCAGTTCGCCCTGAACCAGAACAACGATGAAAAATATGTGGTCTGCAACGGTGACGAGGGCGACCCCGGCGCATTCATGGACCGCAGTATCCTCGAGGGCAATCCTCTGGCCGTCATCGAAGGTATGGTGATCGCCGGCTACGCAATCGGTGCGAGAAACGGATATTTCTATGTCCGTGCCGAGTACCCGATCGCGGTCAAGCGTCTCCGCATCGCGATCAAGCAGGCTGAAGAGATGGGCCTTCTCGGCGACGACATCTTCGGATCCGGCTTCGGTTTCCACTGCCATATCCGTCTCGGCGCCGGCGCATTTGTCTGCGGTGAAGAGACAGCCCTCCTCAACTCGATCCAGGGCAAGCGAGGCATGCCGCGTCCGCGTCCGCCTTTCCCGGCAGTCAGCGGTCTCTGGGGCAAGCCCACGATCGTGAATAACGTTGAGACACTTGCCTGCGTACCGTTTATTCTGAGAAACGGCGCGGCTGAGTTCGCAAAGGTCGGTACCGAGAAGTCCAAGGGCACGAAGGTGTTCGCTCTGGGCGGCAAGGTCAATAACGTCGGCCTCGTCGAAGTTCCGATGGGCACGACGCTCCGCGAGCTGATCTATGATATCGGCGGCGGCATCCCGAACGGCAAGAAGTTCAAGGCGATCCAGACCGGCGGTCCGTCCGGCGGCTGCCTCACCGAAGAATACCTCGATGAGCCGATCGATTTCGACAACCTCGTTGCCAAGGGCTCGATGATGGGCTCCGGCGGCGCGATCGTTATGGACGAAGACAACTGTATGGTCGACGTCGCGAAGTTCTACATGGACTTCATCTGCGACGAGTCCTGCGGCAAGTGCACACCGTGCCGGATCGGAACCAAGCGCATCCATGAGATCCTTGTCCGCATCACGGAAGGCAAGGGCACGATGAAGGATCTGGAAGAGCTGGAAGAGCTCGCCGACACGATCAAGACCAACTCGCTCTGCGCGCTGGGCCAGACGGCGGCCAATCCTGTCGTTTCCACGCTGTCGCATTTCAGGGATGAATACCTGGCTCACATCGTTGACAAGAAGTGCCCTGCTCATGTCTGCAAGAACCTGATGGAATATCATATCGATCAGGAGAAGTGCATCGGCTGCGGTATGTGCGCGAAGGGATGCCCGGCAAGCTGCATCACTCGCACAGACTATATCGCTCCCGGACACAAGCTGGCATCCATGGTCATCGATACAACAGCCTGCGTCAAGTGCGGCGCTTGTATTTCGACCTGTAAGTTCAAGGCGATCGAGAAACGATAATAGGAGGAAACAATCATGTCAAAAGTCAATATTAAGATTGAAGGTGTTTCCTATCAGGTGGAAGAGGGTCTCACGATCCTCGAAGCCGCAAAGAAATGCGGATATGAGATTCCTTCTTTATGTACGTTTAATCACGGTGAGTGCAACCAGGGTTCCTGCCGTGTCTGTCTCGTAGAAGCAACCGGCGCAAGAGGCCTTGTGGCATCCTGCGTGTACCCGGTTTCCGAGGGCATGGAGATCCGCATCTCCTCCCCGAAGGCAATCGAGGCGAGAAGAAGATCCGTCGAGCTCCTTCTTTCCAACCACAACCAGAACTGCCAGCAGTGCGATAAGAACGGCAAGTGCGAACTTCTGAACGTCGCCAATATCACAGGCGCACGCGAAGGCAAGTATCAGGGCATCAAGTCCGAGACGCACTATGATGAACTGGCTCCGGGCCTTGTCCGCGACACATCCAAGTGCATCCTCTGCGGACGCTGCATCGCCCGCTGCTCCAA
>CACXFK010000117.1 GCA_902766945.1 uncultured Lachnospiraceae bacterium
CGTCGTGAAGGAACCGTTTGCGTCATAATACTCCTCGTCGACCGTCTTCGCGATCTCGCCGAGATCCGCCTCTGCGACATCGTCTGCCGCAAGAACCGCCGCGAGAACAGCTTCCGCACTCGCCTTCGCCGCCTTCATTGCTTCTGTCTCTTCAACCGGAGCTGCTTCAGACTCAGCCGCTTCCGCCACAGACGCCGCCTCAGACTCAGCCGCTTCCGCCGCAGACGCTGCCTCAGACTCAGCCGCTTCCGCCGCAGATGCCGCCTCAGACTCAGTTGCTTCCGCCTCGGATGCCGCCTCAGACTCAGCCGCTTCCTCTTCTTCCTCAACCGCGACCGGGATATAGGTCACCGAAGTCTGCTGCGCTTCTTCATCGGAGACTTCCGTGTCCACATCCTTGACGATCGGATCCATCATCAGGCTCTGAATCGTCTGCATCGTCATCAGGGATACTACGTCTTCCTTGGTCGCGCCGATCTTGTCGCGCACGGCCTCATCATTTCCGTCGATATAAGCCTGCGCGGCCTCATCGATCTGCGTCTTCTGCTCGTCGGTCAGGGAGACGCCGTACTCTTCCGCATGCTGGCTGATCACGACCATCTTCTTCAGGTCTTCCAGCACACCGTCCTTCAGCGTCTCGCCGTATGTAGTGCCGGACTCCTCGTCGTCAACCGAATCGAAGATATTGGACGTCATGCCGAAGTACATCGTATACAGCTGATACAGCCGGGCCTGCTCAAATCTGGCGAAAAAGCTGCCGACGCCGAGATTTACGTCTTCGCCGTTCACGGTCATCAGCTTCTTTGACCCGTCGATCTTTGTCTCTTTCTTGCTGCCGCAGCCTGTAAGAGACGTGCCGCACATCACAAGCACGAGACCAAGCGCTGCCGCTTTCCGAAATACTGATTTCATGACTTTTCTTATCCTCCGAACTACTCGTCATTTCTTACTGAAATGTGCGCATGCGGACAAAAGCCCCTGCGGACATTCATGATCGCCATTTTACTCTCTTTTCACCGTTTCGGCAAGTTCCGAGACGAATGTTTTCAATATCTTCACCAGATTCAGTTCTTTTTCTCCGCCGGTGTACTCAAAGTACGTCTCATTGTCATATTTGCGGATCATAAAGCGGCCGCCGTATTTCGCAAGAATGCCGGGTATCGCCGTCACGTCAAACGTCGGAGCGTTGTTCACGGTAATCTTCACGCGCCCGCTCAGTTCCTTGATCTCGGCGATCGACGCCCGGTGCGCCGCGGCCTTCAGATCCGCGATCTTCATCAGATTGACGACGGAGGCGGGCGGTTCCCCGTACCGGTCCGTCAGCTCATCCGCGATATCGGCCTCATCGCCCTCATCGGTGATGCCCGCGATCCGCTTGTAAGCGCCGAGCTTCTGGAACTCATTCGGGATATAGCTGTCCGGGATGAACGCGTCCAGGCTGACGTCCACGACGGTTTCAAAATCCGCCTCCCGTTTGATCCCCTTGGCTTCCTGTACGGCTTCGGAGAGCATCTTGCAGTAGAGGTCGTATCCGACAGACTCCATGTGCCCCGACTGCTCCGCTCCGAGCAGATTGCCGGCGCCGCGGATCTCAAGGTCCCGCATCGCAATCCGGATGCCCGACCCGAGCTCGGTAAATTCCCGGATGGCGGACAGTCGTTTCTCCGCCACTTCCTTAAGAATCTTGTCGCGTTTATACATTAAAAATGCGTACGCCGTCCGGTTGGTCCTCCCGACGCGCCCTCTCAGCTGATAGAGCTGGGACAGTCCGAGCCGGTCCGCGTCGTGGATGATCATCGTGTTGACATTTCCGATGTCCAGGCCGGTCTCGATGATCGTCGTCGTAACGAGCACGTCGATGCTGCCATTGATAAAGTCGACCATGATCTGCTCGAGTTCGGATTCATTCATCTGTCCGTCGGCAAAGGCCACCGAAGCCTCCGGCACCAGATTCTGGATCCGCCTCGTCATATCGGTGATGTCTTTGACGCGGTTATAGACGTAGTACACCTGGCCGCCCCGGGCCATTTCCCGGCAGATCGCCTCCCGGACCAGTTCCTCGTTGTACTCCATGACGTACGTCTGGATCGGCACGCGGTCCTGCGGCGGCTCTTCGAGAACCGACATATCCCGGATTCCGATGAGCGACATATGAAGCGTCCGCGGGATCGGCGTGGCGGTAAGGGTCAGGACGTCGACATTTTCCCTGAGCTGTTTGATCTTCTCCTTGTGCGCGACGCCGAACCGCTGCTCCTCGTCGATGATGAGAAGCCCGAGATCCTTGAACTGAACGTCCTTGGACAGCAGCCGGTGCGTGCCGATCACGACGTCCACATAGCCGGCCTTCATGTCATGGATTGTCTTTTCCTGCTGGCCGGGCGTGCGGAACCGGCTCAGCATGTCCACGCGGACCGGGAAATCCTTCATCCGCTGTGTGAAGGTATTATAATGCTGCTGCGCCAGGATCGTCGTCGGCACCAGATAGGCGACCTGCTTTCCTTCCTGGACGGCCTTGAAAGCCGCCCGCAGCGCGATCTCCGTCTTTCCGTATCCGACGTCGCCGCAGATCAGGCGGTCCATGATCCGGCTGCTTTCCATGTCGCGCTTCGTGTCCTCGATCGCGAGCAGCTGGTCCTCCGTTTCCTCATAAGGAAACATTTCCTCAAATTCCTTCTGCCACTCGGTGTCGGGACCGTAGACAAAGCCGTGGTTCTCCCGCCTCGCGGCATAGAGCCGGATCAGGTCGCCCGCGATATCCCGGACGGCGCCGCGCACTCTCGCGCGGGTCTTGTCCCACTCCTGTCCGCCCAGGCGGTTCAGCCGCGGGCGGGCCCCGTCGGACGCGCCTGCGTATTTCTGCAGCATGTCCAGCTGGGTCGCCAGGATATACAGGTTGCTCCCGTTGTACTCGATCTTGATATAATCCTTCAGCGCGCCGTCCACCTCAACCTTTTCGATCCCGCGGTAAATGCCGAGGCCGTGATTTTCATGAACGACGTAGTCCCCTGCGTGAAGCTCCGAAAAACTGCCGATCCGCTCGCCGGACAGATTGCTTTTCCGCTTCTTCCGAACTTTCTTCTCGCCGAAAATGTCGCTCTCCGAGATCACCGCAAACTTGATCATCGGGAACTCAAAGCCGCGGCTCAGAGAACCGTAGACGACGGCGATCTGGCCGGCTTCAAGCGGTTCGTCCACATTTTCCGTATAATACGCCGGCAGGTCATGCTCGGTAAGTCCGGCGGTCAGTCTCCGCGCCCTCGTATGCGAACCGGACAGGACGACCACGCGATACCCGCGTTTTCTGTAGCGGGTCAGGTCATTCAGCAGGTACTCAAAACTATTGTTATAGGTACTCACCGCCTGGACCGTCATCCCGTAGGTCTCCTTCACGTCCCAGTTCTCGTGGCGGAGATCGAGCATCGACAGCGAAACCGCGTGCATGCGGTTCAAATGCGCGAACAATGCGGACGCACCGCAGATCTCCGGCATCTCGTCCCGGTTGTACTGCCCCTGTTCGGCGCGCATCCGGACGCTCTCGCGGAACTCGTCCTCGGTCGCTTTGGCCGACTCGGCGATCCGGTTCGGCTCGTCGAGGAAGACCTGCGTCTCTTTCAGGTCAAACCAGCTGAGAAATGGAGCCAGATCCCCCGTATGATCATGTGCCGGATAGACCGTGACGGACTGCAGCTCTTCGACCGAACGCTGCGACTCCGGGTCAAAGGAGCGCATCGAGTCGACCTCGTCCCCGAAATACTCGATCCGGACGGGATGTTCCTCCGTGAGCGGCCAGATATCAAGGATATCGCCCCTGAACGCGAACTGGCCGGGAAGCAGTACTTCGGCGCACCGCTCGTAGCCGAGCAGCACCAGCACGCGCTTCACTTCTTCAAAGTCGCTCTCCTCTCCCCAGCGGAACGTAACGCGTTCTGCCATGAGCACCGGTTTTTTCGTGACGTAATCCATGAGGGCTGCGGCCGGAAGCACGAGTACGAAGTGCCCGTCCTTCTTATCCTTTAGTTCGGCAAGCCGCCTGTAGACCAGCATCCGCTGCCCGTCCAGAAGATTGGACGCGACGTCCGCCTGGTAAAAGAGCAGGTCCTTCGCCGGATAAAACAGCGCGTCCGGTTCAAAGAACCGCAGATTTTCATGGATCGTCTTTGCGGACAGGTCGTTTTCCGCAACGACCAGCACGACCGGCACGTCAAAAGAAAGCCCATAGATCATATGGGCTTTCTGTGCCTCCACGCATCCGGTCAGCGAGAGGATCCCTGTTGATTTTCTCATCCGCTCCCTGATCTCCACATATTCGCGGAGTTCGGTGAGCGGTTCCGTAAACATTTTCTTCATTTACAACTCCGTCCCGGATACAGCTCCGGCGGTCCCGGAAGCGGTTTTCGGGCCTCCGTTATACAGGTTCATCGCCCGGTCGGCACCGTCGGTCACGACACAGGCCGCCGCAAGCGCCGCGCGCTCCTGCGCCTCGTCCACCAGCTTTCGTTCCTCCGGAGAGAAACGGGACAAAACGTAGTCAGCCAGATCAAAATGAGCCGGTTTGGCGCCGACGCCGACCCGGATCCGCACAAATTCATCCGTTCCCAGGCACTTGATGATATGGGCGAGTCCCTTTTGTCCGCCGGCACTGCCCTGCTTCCGGATCCGAATCACGCCCGGCGGAAGATCAATATCGTCGCTGATCACGATCAGCTGCGCGGACGGATCCAGCTTATAAAAATGCACGGCCTCCGAGACGGCATTTCCGCTCAGGTTCATATAGGTCAGCGGCTTCATCAGCATGACCTTTTCGCCGCCGATGAGGCCGTTCCCGACCATCGCATGAAAACGGGTCCCGCTTTGCGGCACGCGGTGCGCCTCGACCAGCCGGTCGATCACGTCAAAGCCCATATTGTGGCGCGTTTTTTCATATTTAGGTCCCGGATTGCCGAGACCGACGATCAGGTACACGGGCGCATCCTCCGTTTTTCCAAAGATTCTGTCCAGTATGGACATCCGTATCACACTCCCTTATCCGTGTCACATTATGCAGATGCATAAGCCCATCGGCTTTCCCATTTTATGATAAGACTGCGGACAAGTCAAATCAGGCGGCGGATTTGTCAAAGGACAGCGGATAAGTCCGATCAGGCAGTGGATAAGCGCCAACCGATTGTGATAAAATGAGCTGCATAGAGATAAGGAGGAAAGGATAGCCCGCCTGCGCGGGGGTGCAGTCATGAAAGAAGTTCAGGACTTTCTGGGTAAGATACGCGAATGGATGGCCTCGTCTTTCCTGCCCGGTTCCCGCAAGAACCGCAGCGAAATTGAAGCAGGCCTTGACGACCTGGCCGACCGCCTCCTCACGTCAGACGCCATGAAACCGCGCCGCATAAGACAGGCGGATGAGATCAGGCGCGCCAAAGCAGCCGCGCTCACTCTGCCGGATCCCGGAACCGGCCTTACGGATGAAGAAGCCGCTGAGCGGAAAGCGCTCGGCCTCACCGGGGATACCCGGATCACAGGCGTCCGCTCGACGGGCAGGATCATTCTCTCCCACACCTTCACCTGGTTCAATATTCTGAATCTCTTCCTGGGCATCCTGGTTTTTTCCACCGGCCGCTATCAAAACATGCTGTTCCTCGGCGTCGTCATCAGCAATTCGCTGATCGGCATTTTCCAGGAGCTGAAGGTCCGCGATCTGATCCGCAGTCTCAGCGTCATCACGGCCGTCAAATCAACCGTCCTTAGAAATGGCGTCTTAACGGACCTTCCGGTCAGCGAGATCGTACAGCACGATATCCTGCATCTTAGCGCAGGCGACCAGATCGTCGCGGACGGGCCGGTCCTCACGTCTTCGTATATGGAAGTCAATGAGTCCATGCTGACCGGCGAGTCCAAACCGGTCCGCAAAGCACCCGGCGATGCGCTTCTGTCCGGAAGCTTTGTGGTCGCGGGAAGCGGCGTCATGCGGGCGGACCAGGTCGGCAGCAGCGCCTATGCCGCTCAGCTCGTCAGGCGGACCCGCCATAAAAGAAGGGCTTCCTCCGAGATGCAGCGCACGATCCGCCACATCATCCGCATCGTCTCGGTGCTCATCATCCCGATCGGCTTTCTTCTCTACCGCGGCCAGATGAGCGCGGCCGTCCGGGCCGCCTCCCTCCAAAATGCCGACAGCGCCTGGATCTACGGCGAATCCGTCGTCCGGACGGTATCCGGCCTCATCGGCATGATCCCCGAAGGGCTTGTCCTCCTCACCTCCGTATCCTTCATCATCGGCGTCGGGAGACTGGCCGGAAAAAGAGCTCTCGTACAGGAAATGGAGGCCATCGAAGCACTTGCCAGGGCCGACGTCCTCTGCACCGATAAGACCGGCACGATCACGACCGGTGAACTGAAAGTCGACAAGCTGGCCGCGATCGGGGATATCCCGGCAGAGCGGATCCGCAGCATCATGGCGCACATGGGCGGCGCCGCCGCTCATCCGGTCCCCGGGGAACATGACGCGCCAACCGGTTTCGCAAACAGCACGCAGATCGCCCTCGACCGCTCATTCGGGCGGAAGAACGACTGGCCGCTCACGGCCGTCATCCCGTTCTCTTCGGATCGGAAGTACGCGGCGGCGGCATTTTCCGAATACGGCGCTTTCGTCCTCGGCGCACCCGAATATCTCGCGCCGGACCGGAAGCAGGTTCTTGACTATGTAAAGACGTATTCCTCTCAAGGATACCGCTGCCTGCTCCTTTGTTCGGCGGACGGCATCTCCGCGGACGGACGCCTCATCGGGACGCCCGCGCCGATGGCCGTCATCATCATCTCGGACGTCATCAAGCCGGATGCGGCCGACACCTTCGCCTTCTTCAGGGAAGCCGGCGTGCACGTCAAAGTGATCTCCGGAGATGATCCCGCCACCGTCTCGGCCGTCGCGTCCCGAGCGGGGATCGAAGGCGCGGACCGCTATATTGACGCGGGAGAACTGCCGGAAGACCCCGCTCTTCTGGTCAGGGCGGTCGACGAATACAGCGTCTTCGGACGCGTCCGTCCCGAGCAGAAGCAGCAGCTGATCCGCGCGTTCAGAGCGGTCGGCCACACGGTGGCGATGGTCGGGGACGGCGTCAACGACTGCCTGGCGATCAAGGAAGCCGACTGCGGCATCGCGATGGCAAACGGCTCCGACGCCGCACGCCAGGCCGCCCACATCGTGCTCGCGGATTCGGATTTCTCGTCCATGAAGGAGATCATCGGCGAGGGCCGGACGATCATCTGCAACATCGAGCGCGTCAGTTCGCTGTACCTGACCAAGACGATCTACTCGGCGATTCTGTGCGTCCTGTTCATATTCTTAAGGGCTCCGTATCCCTGGACGACCCTGCAGATGGGACTGATCAATCTGATCGGGATCGGCATGCCGTCCTTCCTCATGACGTTTGAGCGGCATGACGACTGGAAGAGCAAGGGATTCCTGATACATGTGCTGAAGACCTGCATCCCGGCGGCACTGACGATGGTCAGCATAGTCGTCCTCATACAGATCTGCAACGCGCTGTTCCGCTGGTCGGGCGATATGTACTCGTTCTTCGCGCTGATGCTCGGCGGGCTGGTCGCGCTTCTCGTCGTGGCGCAGGTCTCCTGGCCGTTCAACCGATACCGAGCGGGCATCTTCGCGCTGTGCATCGGCGTCTTCTTCGCGGCGGTCATCCTGCTGCCCGGGTTCTACGACATTCATTCGCTGTGGACGCCCTGGTCGCTTCTGCTCATTCCGCTGGCGCTCCTCATCTGCATGACGATCTACTACTTCAGCAGGCTCATGGAGGCCGTCATCAAACGGATGAAGGCCGGAGATACGGGCTCTGTCAAAGAGCGGGCATAAGAGCAAGAAAAAACGGCTGCGCACGCAGCCGTTTTTACTTACTCTGTCACACTCTCTTTTCCTGCGGATTGCTTCCGCCCGGAGTTACTTTGCTGTTTTCTTCTTCCCTGC
>CACXFK010000118.1 GCA_902766945.1 uncultured Lachnospiraceae bacterium
AGCTTTGGACTCATGTCAAAGACGAGTTTCTCCTGCACATTCCTCTCATGACTGAAGTCACGAGAATCCTGTGTCAAAGATTGAAGCAACAGATGATTTACCTTGCAGTACAATACGGAGGAGCCCAAGTTGAGCGAACTACTTCGGATCGAGAACATCAGCAAGCGGTTCGGTGATTTTTACGCGAACCGGAACATCTCTCTTACGGTCGAGCGCGGAGAAATCCATACGCTTCTCGGAGAAAACGGCGCCGGCAAGTCTACGCTCATGAACATCCTGATCGGACTGTATCAGCCGACGGACGGCCGCATATTTCTGAATGGCAGAGAAGTACGGATCGAGTCTCCGAGCCAGGCCGTCTCAAACGGCATCGGTATGGTGCATCAGCATTTCATGCTGGTCGACGCGATGACGGTTTTTGAAAACATCATACTGGGGGACCGCAGGGCGTCCGGGATCTTTGTAGACCGCGACGCGAGGCGGAAGGAGATCCTTGAGATCGCGGACCGCTACGGTTTCAATGTGGACCTGGACAAGCAGATTACCGAGATCTCCGTGGGTGAGCAGCAGAGAGTCGAGATCCTGAAAGCGCTGTACCGCGGGGCGGAACTGCTCATTCTGGACGAGCCGACCGCGGCCCTGACCGACATCGAGGTTCAAGGCCTGTTCGAGGTCATGCATAAGCTGGTCGGAGAAGGAAAGAGCATTATCTTCATCAGTCACAAGATGCGCGAGGTGCTCGAAATCTCCGACCGCATCACGATCCTCCGCGCCGGCGAGGCCGTTGCGACCGTTGAGAAGAATGAGGTCGACGGCAAGAAGCTGGCGGCCCTGATGATCGGAAGGGAGCTCGCGGATTCCGTCTATGAAAAGCACGAAAAAGAAGGCAGCCCGCTTGTGGCTCTGAATCATGTGTCCTATCACAAGGAGTCCAAGCACAACGGATTAAACGGGGTGACGCTTTCGATCCGCCCGGGGGAGATCGTCGGCATCGCCGGCGTGGACGGAAACGGCCAGACGCAGCTTGCCCAGCTTATGACCGGCGTCATCGCTCCGGAAGAAGGGGACGTTGATCTGAAGGGGGCGAAGGTCGGAACCTTTGATCCGCTCGCCTTTATTCAAAACGGCGTGGCGCATGTCCCGGAAGACCGCAATCTCCAGGGTCTTGTCAGCGACATGAGCATCGCGGACAATATTGTCCTCAAGTCGACGGAGAAGCCGAAATTCAGTTACGGCAAAGGACTGTTTCTGAAGAAGGGCAGCATTTCCGATTACGCTAAAAAGATGGTGGACCACTATGATATCCGCTGCCAGTCCGTCGACCAGGACGTCCGGTCCTTGTCGGGAGGGAATCAGCAGAAGGTAATTCTGGCAAGGGAGCTTGAGTCGGAGCCGGATGTGCTGATCGTCGCGCATCCCACCAGAGGCCTTGATATCGGCGCGACCCGGTTTGTCCGTGACCAGATGATCGCGGCCAGGGACCGGGGCGTCGGCATTCTCCTCATCAGCGCGGACTTTGACGAGATTCTTGAGATGTCCGACCGGATCTACGTCATTTTCGAGGGGCAGATTATGGGAGAGTATTCGGGGATCAATCCTCCGATTGACGAGATTTCCCTTGCGATGACAGGTAAATAACCGTCTCGGGGCATGGAAAGGAGAAACAATACATGGCAAAATCAGGGAAAAGCCTGATCGGCTTTATCGTCCCGCTCCTGTCGATTCTCTTGGCGATTGCGATTGGAGCCGTCATCATGGCGTGCCTCGGCGCCAATCCGGCCGTTGCGCTTAAGAGCCTTGTCACGGGTGCTTTCGGATCAAAGCCGAACATCGGCACAACGCTGACCAAGGCGACACCGCTGATCTTCACCAGCCTGTGCGCCTGCTTTGCGTATAAATGCGGTGTGTTCAACCTCGGCGGCGAGGGCCAGTTCATCATCGGCTCGATCGCGGCGTGCTATGTGACGCTTACGACCGGCATCACCGGCGTTCCGGCGATGCTCATTGCCCTTGCGGCCGGCGCGGTGTGCGGCGGCGTCTGGGGCTTCATCCCGGGCATTTTAAAGATTACGCGCGGGCAGAACGAGATGATCATCTCGATTATGTTCAATTACATCGCAACGCTTCTCATGGGCGTCGTGTATACGAACTGGCTGCGCGACGGCTCCGTCCCGCAGACGCAGTCGGTCCCGAAAGAGAGCCAGCTGCCCCGTATGATTACGGGCATGCGCATGACCTGGGGCTTTGCGATCGCGATTGCACTCGGCCTCATCATCTATTATTTCCTGTACAGGACTTCGGGCGGCTTCAAACTCCGCGCGGTCGGCATCAATGCCACGGCGGCCCGGTTTAACGGATTTCCCGTCAAGCGCTTTATCCTTCTCAGCTTTGTTATTTCCGGAGCGATCGCAGGTCTCGGCGGATCCGCCGAACTGCTCGGAACCCAGTTCCGCCTGATCAACGGGTTCGCGTCCGGATACGGATTTGACGGCGTGGCGATGGCGCTGATCGGACAGCTGCAGCCGATCGCGACGATCCTTGTGGCGATCTTCTTCGCGGCGCTTCGCGCCGGCGCGACCACCATGCAGGCGGCGACCGGGGTTCCGACCAGCGTGTCGGACATCATCCAGGCCCTCGTCATCGTGTTCACGGTTGCAGGCATGGCGCTCACGAGACTGTCCTCGTTCGAGGCCTTTCTCCTTCGCCATTCACACAAGAAGGAAGGAGGAAAAAGCGCATGAGTTTTATCGGTAATCTTATTCTTGCAACGGTCCGCATGGCGATGCCGATCCTCTTCATCGCGCTCGGCGAGCTCTACTCGGAGCGGGCCGGCATGGTCAATATCGGGCTCGAGGGCCTGGCCGCGATCGGATCCCTCGTCGGATTCCTTATGTGCTTTATTACGGGAAGCACCTGGCTCGGGATTCTCTGTGGAGCGCTCGTGGCGGTTCTCGTCAATATGATTTACGCGTTTGCGACGATCAACCTCTGCGCCGATCACACGGTCTACGGCATGGCGATGAACATCTTCGCACCGGCGCTCGCGTCCTTCATCTACCGCGTCTATTTCGGAAAGGGAAGCGAACTTTCCCAGATCACGCTGATGAAAGGGATCGGGATCCCCGTGCTGAAGGACATTCCGTTTATCGGCGCGCTTCTTTTCAATCAGACGCCGATGGTGTATATCGCGATCCTGCTTGTGATCGTAACCGTGATCTTTTTCTCGAAGACGCGGGCCGGGCTCAACTACCGCGCGGTCGGGGAGAATCCCCAGGCGGCCGCGACGCTCGGCATCAATGTGATCCGGACCAAGTATATCGCGTGCGTGCTCTGCGGGGCGCTGTCGGGGATCGGAGGCGCCTATCTTACGACCTGCTATTCCAATACCTACACCGAGGGAAATATCGCGGGCCGCGGATTCATCGCCCTCGCAGCCGTCATTTTCGGAAGATGGTCCGGCGTCGGCATCCTCATCGCCTGCCTCTTCTTCGGCTTCTGCGACGCGCTCCAGATCCGGCTCCAGGTTATGAGCATCGGCGTTCCGTACCAGTTCTTCCAGATGATCCCTTATGTGGCGACCGTGCTCGCGCTGACAATCATAGGCGGCCGAAAACTGGGACCGAAAGCGGCAGGCAAGCCGTACCGGAAGGAACAAAGATAAGCGGTATCAGAACCGGAATCACTCCGGTTTGAGATATGAGTGTTGCTTCTTTTTATTCTAATCAGATCAAGGAGGAAAAAACATGAAAAAAGTGATGGCACTGTTACTCGCAGGCGTAATGGCACTGTCTGTCCCGGCTGCAGCTTCGTTTGCCGATGACGGAAAAGAGTACAAAGTCGCGATGATCTGCGACTCCAGCATCAACGACGGCGGCTGGGGCGCAGCCTGCTACAACGCCATGGTCGCGGCAGCTGATGAAAACGGCTGGACCTACGAAGTGTCCGACAACATCGGGCAGAACGAGTACTATGACTCCATCGCAGCTTACTGCGCGCTTGGCTATGACATGATCTACGCCCCCGGCAATCAGTACACGGACGCCGTTCTTCAGGCGGCGGAAGAGTATCCCGACATCGCTTTTGCCCTTCTGAACGGCGCGGACACGGTCCCGGGAGAAGCGGTAAACGGAAACGTGACGTCCCTGCTTCCGAACGCGCAGCAGATCGGCTGGATCGCGGGCGCCCTCGCCGGACTGATGACGAAATCCGGCACGATTGCGTTCATCGGCGGCATGGAGCTGGACACGACGCTCGGCAAGTATGCGGGCTACGGCGAGGCGGCTGCTTACGTCGCGAAGGCTGAAGGCCGCGAAGTGAAGCTTCTTGATCCGGTCTACGCGGGTTCCTTTGACGCGTCCGACAAGGGGATCGAGTTTGCGAAGGCCATGATCGATGAAGGCGCGGACGTGTTCTTCGGCGACGCTTCCGCAGTTGACTCCGGTGCCCGCCAGGCCATCGATGAGGCCAACAAGGCAGCTGGCGAAATCAAGATCTACGATATCGGCCAGCCGGCGGACATCCTCGGTCAGAACGAGTGCGTGATCTGCTCTCAGGTGACGGACAATTCCGCGATGATCAGCGTTTCCATGCAGGCGGTTGAAGCCGGCACATTCGGCGGCGAGACGATCTACGGCTCACTGCAGAACGGCGGCCTTTCCGCAGGCGCGATGAGCGATCTCGTTCCGGAAGACGTTCAGGCGAAGTATCAGGAGTATCTGCAGCAGATGATCGACGAGACATTCATGGCGGATGCCCAGTAAGCGGCAGCAGGCTGGTTTGTCCCTTCAACATCAAAACCCCCGGCCTAAAGCCGGGGGATTTCTCCGCAAGTGATTTTCATGGGAACGGATCGGGTTTTATGATCTCAGTTTGCTGAACAGGCGGAGATACTCGTCAAGCAGGAGACGATCTTTGTCATTTCCTGCCTGCAGGATCTCCATGACGGAGTCCGGAAGAAGAGACGTGATGATGTTCTTATCCCTGCCAAGGATCAGATAGTCAAGTGAACAATCGAGAAAACGGGCGGTATGCACGAGCTTTGGCAGGGACAGCGATGAAAGCCCGCGTTCGATCTCACTGACGTGTTTGATCGTGACGTCGAGTTCTTCGGCAAGCTGCTCCTGGGTGATGCGTCTGCCTTTTCGGAGACGGCTGATCCTTGCCCCGATTTCTGCATACAGATTGTCCATAATTTTCACCTTCCCAATTCATGATTTTGTAACGAATGCAAGCCGCTTTTTCCTATAAAAAAATTATAAATGGAAAATGCGGGGAAAATAACAATCCGGTTAGTTATTCATCATACACTCAAAGAGTGTATCTGCAAGTCCATAAGAGTATTTTTATGAAACAAGTAATAAAACGAATTGCCATCATTTTTCTTTTTGTTTTTGCGGGCCTTTCCCTCCTTTGCGCGTTCAGCATCCGCTGGGCCTTCCGGATGTGGCCCGACCTGAAAATGGAAGAGATCATCTTCGAACTGCAGGCTCCCCTTGAGGGAACCGGGGGCGGGATGATCGGGAAATATATCGCCGCGGCTGTTTTGCCGACTGTGCTGATCCTTGCCGCTGCTGCGGCTGTCTGCGCATTTGCCGCAAAGAAAAAGAAAGCCGTATTTCTCTATCCGGCCGTACTGATCGCTTCCGCGGTCGTGCTCACAATTGGGCTGAGGGCTGCCTGGAAGGAGCTTTCGATCGGCGAGTGGATTGAAAATGAAGCGAAAACATCGGAATTTATCGAAGAACATTACGCGGATCCGGCGGTGACGGAAGTGACGTTTCCGGAGAAAAAACGGAATCTGATCTATATTTATCTGGAATCCGTCGAAGTGACCTTTGCGGACAAGGCAAAGGGCGGCGCGTTTGACTATAACTGTATCCCTGAACTGACGGCTCTCGCCGAGGAAAATGAAGACTTTTCGGGCGATTCGGGCGAACTGGAAGGCGGCATTGCCCTGCCGGGCACAACATGGACCATGGGCGCGATGTTCGGCATGACGTCCGGCCTGCCGCTCAAGGTCAGCCTCGGCAACAATCAGATGTCCTCACAGAACTCCTTCTTCCCGGATATCCGTACAATGGGGGATATACTGGCCGAAGAAGGATATAAACAGACGCTGCTGATCGGATCCGACGCTGCATTTGCCGGGCGGAAGCTGTATTTCACCGGACACGGCGGCTTCAGGATACAGGATTATAACTATGCCAGGGACAACGGACTGATCCCGCAAGGGTATAAAGTCTGGTGGGGGTTCGAGGATGAGCGGCTGTTCAGCCAGGCCCGCGAGACGCTGCTTGAACTGGCCGCAGGGGACGAGCCTTTCAATCTCACGATGCTGACGGTGGATACGCATTTCCCGAACGGCTATGTCTGTGATCTGTGCAGGGAAGACTTCGAAAACAACCAGTATGCCAATGTCTTTGCCTGCTCCAGCCGGCAGACGGCTGAGTTTATCGACTGGATCCGCCAGCAGGATTTCTATGAAAACACGACGATCGTCATAAGCGGCGACCATCCGACGATGGACAAGCACTTCTGCGAGGATGTGGACAAGGACTACGTGAGAAAGACGTACACATGCTACATCAACGCGGACGCGGAGGCGGATCCGGCCATGGGCCGGCGCACCTATTCGACGCTGGACAATTTCCCGACGACCCTGGCCGCGCTCGGCGCGAAGATCGAAGGCGAGAGACTGGGGCTTGGAACCAATCTCTTCTCTTCCGTGCCGACGCTTTGCGAGGAGTACGGTTATCAGGAGGTCAGAACCGAGCTGAAACGCAAATCCGTATTTCTGCAGAAGCTGGAGAAAGTGGATCTGTCCGCGCTGCTGCACCTTGCGGGGGCGACAATCCGGTGCCGCAATTATGACCCGGAGACAGAAGAGCTTGAGATCCTGCTCAAGCATATCCACGGACTGAAAGGCAGCTTTGTCTCGGCTGACGCGGTTCTGACCGACAGCGAGGGCCATGTGCTCGCAGAGGCGTCCTCGGACACCCTGCAGGGGACAAACCGCTGTGAGATCACGGTCAAAGCGCCGCCGGAAGCCGTGATCTACGGCCGGCTCAATGTGTATGTGACCGATTCGGAGACGGGACGCCACGCCATTTCGGAAAACATGACCTGTCCGGTGCTCAGCACCGGCGGCGACTTTGAGGAATACCTGAAGGCGCTTCTTTTCCTCAGGGAGTACGGGGATTACTCGATCCTTATTTCCGTCAAAGATGACGTGAGCGTGAACTTCACCCCGGAGATGAAGGAACTAATGGGGCAGCTGGGGCTTTCCGCCGATTTGTCGGATTCGTTCCGGAACAGCTATATTGCGGTTCTGACCGGGGACAGCGTGTACGAGAAAGAAAGCGGAGACCGGATCACATACAGCGGCACGCTTCCGGGCGGAAAGAAATACACGATTATGAGCTCCGGATATAATGCCGAAAGCGGTCCCGCCTCCAGCATCGTGATTGACGGCGATGAGTTCTCGACAAATTCCAGAGGCTTCAACGTGGTTGTTTATGACGACGAAGCCAAAGCGACGATCAGCAGTTTGAACTATGATCTCTACAGGCCGCAGCAGTATACCTGCCGGATCGAAACAGGCGGGCGGTTTGAGCGGTTCGGACGCGTCCATATACGGATATCCGAGGTTTCGATGTCGGAGTCGATGCTCAGCCACGTCATCGTGAATTACTGGTATGAAGACACGCCGGAAAAGATGGTCTCCATCGAGCTGAAGCCCGGTGAAGCGGATGACTTTGAAGGACTGATCCGCGGAAAACTCTTTTCGTCTTCGCCGCTCCATCTGAACGCGTGGCTCGTCAATTCCCGCGGAAAATGGTACTATGTGGGCGAAGAAACCATCGGCTCCTGATGTGTTTCACTTGCCGGAAACGTTCTTTACGGAGGCCGTGTTTTGACGTAGAATAGAGACGTGATGCGGTTCGAATGGTATGGCCGCGCGTCAGAGAAAAAGGAGGGTTTTGAGATATGGGCGACAGGGTAAGATTTGATTATACGACGGCATCGGCGTTTATCAGCGCTGACGAGATGGCCGGTATCAAAGGGCAGGCGCTCGCAGCGAGGCAGACACTGATCGAGGGGACCGGTCTCGGGCACGATTTCCTGGGATGGGTCAATCTTCCGGTTGCGTACGATAAAGAGGAATTTGCGCGAATCAAAAAGGCGGCTGAAAAGATCCGCAGGGATTCGGAAGTGTTCATCGCGATCGGAATCGGCGGATCCTATCTCGGCGCGCAGGCGGCCAACGTCTTCCTGAAGGGCGTGTTCTACAACAACCAGAGCGCGGATGTCCGCAAGGGCCCGGAAGTGTATTTCTGCGGCAATTCGATCAGCTCCACTTATCTGCAGGAACTCCTGGACCTCGTCGGTGACCGCGACTTCTCGATCAACGTCATTTCCAAGTCCGGGACCACGACGGAGCCGGCGATCGCGTTCCGCGTATTCAAGGAAAAGCTGATTCAGAAGTACGGCAGGGAAGAAGCGGCGAAGCGCATTTACGCGACGACGGACCGTGCCCGCGGGGCGCTGAAGACGCTTGCGGACGCGGAAGGATATGAGGAATTTGTCGTCCCGGACGATGTCGGCGGGCGCTTCTCGGTCCTGACGGCGGTCGGCCTTCTTCCGATCGCGGTGACGGGCGCCGATATTGATAAGCTGATGGAAGGCGCCGCGCAGATGCGCGAAGTGGCCGTCAACGCGGACTTTGAAGAAAATGACGCCCTTCTCTATGCGGCGGCAAGAAATATCCTGCTCCGCAAGGGCAAGGAAGTCGAGATCCTCGGCAACTACGAGCCGAGACTGCATTACATCGGCGAATGGTGGAAGCAGCTCCAGGGCGAATCCGAAGGCAAGGACAAGAAGGGCATCTTCCCGGCCGCCGTGGATCTGACAACCGATCTTCACTCGATGGGACAGTATATCCAGGACGGCCGCCGTTTCCTGATGGAGACCATCATGAACATCGAGACGCCGAAGCAGGATATCGTCATGAAGAAAGAGGAGAGCGACCTCGACGGCCTCAACTACCTTGAAGGCCGGACGATGGATTTCGCGAACAAGTGCGCGATGAACGGCACGCTGCTGGCCCATACTGACGGCGACGTCCCGAATCTCCGCATCAATATTCCCGCACTCGATGAGATTTCACTCGGTCAGCTTTTCTATCTCTTTGAGTTTGAGTGCGGCGTGTCGGGCTATATCCTTGGAGTCAATCCGTTCAACCAGCCCGGTGTCGAGAGCTACAAGAAGAATATGTTCGCCCTGCTCGGAAAGCCCGGATACGAGGCGGAGCACGACGAGCTGATGAAGCGTCTTTAAAAAGAACTGAAACTGCCAAGTGGAGAGCCTGTGGCGTGGCCACAGGCTCTTCTTTGCCGGAAACGTGCACGTTATGAGATAAGAGATATGTATGAAATCATGAGTGCGGATGAGGCCATCCGTCTGATCCGGGACGGGGACTGCATCTGCGTCAATTCATTTGTCGGTATTGAGAGCCCTGTGGAACTGCACGAAGCCATTTACCGCAGGTATCAGAAAATGCAGTCTCCGAGACATCTGACGATCGTCTCGAGCGCCGGGTTCGGCGTGTGGGACGAGAACCGGAATGCCGAAGGGTATATCCGCGACGGGGCGGTGGACCGCCTGATCTGCGGGCATTTCGGCGCGATGCCGAGCACGAAGAAGATCGTGCTGGAGGACCGCTTTGAGGCGTACAATCTGCCGCTCGGCTGCATTTCCCACGCGATCCGCGCCCAGGCGGGCGGCCTTCCGGGCGCGCTTTCCAAGGTCGGGCTGGATATCTTTGTGGACCCGAGACTGGAAGGTCCCGGCATCAACCGGCTTTCGATCGACGAATCTCTTGTTACGGTCGTCGAAGTGGACGGAGAGGAATTCCTGTATTATAAGGTCCCGAAGCTCACGGTTGCGCTCATAAAGGGCACGGCGGCAGATCCGAAAGGGAATATTTCGTTCGATGACCAGTTCATGTCGGGAGACGCGCTGTCGATCTGCCAGGCCGTGAAGGCGAACCGGGGAACGGTGATCGTCCAGGTGGACCGCCTCGTGGATACGCCCTCCAGGCCCAGAAACGCAATCATTCCGGGCTGCCTGGTCGACGCGATCGTGGTTGTGGAGCCGGAAAAACGGAACGAGGCCTGGACGGCCCTTACCGGCAGCTTCGAGATTCCTTACTCCGAGTGGAGTACCTGGAACGAGAAGATCGATACGGTCTCGGTTCAGCATTCGAAAAATTCCCCGGCGGGAAATATCATCGGCAGACGCGCCGCGGCGGAGCTGCGCGTCGACGACATCGTCAACATCGGAATCGGCCTTCCCGAGATGGTTTCGAGACATGCGAGGAAAAGCGGCATGCTCGACAACATCACGCTGACGGTTGAGTCGGGCGGCATCGGCGGGTTCCCTGTTTCAGGGGAGGCGTTCGGCGCGATGATCGGGGCCGCCTCGGTCTACGATATGGCCAATCAGTTCGATCTCTACAATAACGGCGGACTGGACATCTGCTTCATGGGCGCCTATGAAGTGGACGGGAAGGGAAATGTCAACGCGCACAGGAGTGAGGGCGCTTTTGCCGGCATCGGCGGATTTGCCAATATCACGGCCCGGACGCCGACCGTGATCTTCTGCATGACCTTCAACACGAAAGGTCTGGAAGTAAGCCAGAAGAAGGGCATCGTGACGATCGAGCACGAAGGCACGGTTCCCAAGTTTGTCCGGAAAGTGCGGAGCATCAGCTTCTCGGCCAGCCGCGCGATCGCGAACGGGCAGAAAGTGCTCTATATTACGGAGCGCTGTGTCTTCCGCCTGACGCCGAAAGGGCTGAAGCTGATTGAATCCTATCCGGGTGTTGACGTGGAGCGGGATATTTTGAAGCAGCTGCCGTTTGAAGTGGAAATGTGAGAAAATGACAGATTATTACCAGATTATACAAATATATTATCGGATTTAGTGCAATCGGTTGATTGTTCCGGACGCATTTGCTACCATGCCCGAAGAATCGGTGTGTGATCCCGGGGAAAACGCGGACTTCATTTATAAGGAGGGCGTATGGCAGCGGAAATGGAGAGAATCAGTCGGACAGTAAGAGATACCTATGATGAAGCAGGGCGAAGGGCAGGACAAAGTGAGCTGATCGACGGCGTGCCGTATGATCTTCCGTCCCCGACCCTGCTTCATCAGCTTCTTGCGTACGAGACCGGGCGGGAACTCAGCCGCTGCTCGGATGAGAGCGGGCACAGCGTGGTGCTCCCGGTTCCGATTGAAGTGCGGCTCGACCGCGATACCCGGACGGCCGTCCTGCCGGACATAACCGTCGTGTGCAGGAAAGAGCAGATCCGGGATCATTTCGTCTTCGGGGCGCCGGATCTGATCGCGGAGATTCTGTCTCCTGAAACCGCATACAAGGACCGGTTTTTGAAGCTGATGAAGTACATGAACGCCGGCGTGCGCGAGTACTGGATCGTGGATCCCCTGTCCGGAACCGTTATGGTCTACGAAAAGGACGCGGCGGTGGTCCCGATGACGTATACGTTTGACGATGATGTGCCGGTCGGAATCTGGAATCGGACGTGCGGCGTCGGTTTCCGGGGGATCCGCGAGCGGATCGCCGGGCTGCCTTTGAGCGTCAGTCTTGCATAATTGGAATTTTATGATAAGATGGGAAACGTGTGGATTGTCAGATGCCGCAAAATGAACACGACCAGGTGAGGAGTTGTTAAGATGCCTCTGCTGTTTTTTATTTTATGGATTATTTTGAACGGGCGCATGACGCTCGAGATCGCGCTTTTCGGAATCGCGATCAGCGCGGGCATCACGTTCCTTTCTTACAAGGCGATCGGCTACACGCCCGAGCGGGATCTGTTTTTCCTCAGGAATCTGCCGGTCATCGTGAGGTACATCGCGGCGCTGATCGCCGAGATCATCAAAGCGGCCGTGGCGGTGATCCGCTATGCCATGGACCCGTCGAGAAAACCGGAACCCGTGATCGTGGAGTTCCATTCCGGCCTTCCGACCAATCAGCAAAATGTACTGCTCGCCAATTCCATCACGCTCACGCCCGGAACGTACACACTCTTTCAGGAAGGGGACCATTTCGTCGTCCACTGCCTGTGTGAAGAGTTTTCCGGGGGAATGACGGATTCCGTTTTTGTGAAACTGCTTGGAAAGATGCATATGACGGCCTGACCGTCCTTGCCGGAACTTAAAAAAGAGCGGTGTCAAAGCAGCATTGTTTTACGGAGGATTGTATCGTGTCTTTGGATCAGGCCTATCAGGCCCTATATATCATAGTTCTTCTCGCATTCAGTGTGATGATCGGGATTATGCTGATACGTTCCGTGACGACAAAGGGCGTCATGGAACGTATTTTGTGCGTTAATATGCTGAGTACGATGGTGATCTCGTCGATCGCTGTTCTGGCCCGGATGCTCCGTGAGCCGTTCCTTCTCGACGTGGCCCTCATCTACGCGATGATCAGCTTCGTCGCGGTCCTGATGCTGTCGGTCACACATATTCCGCCGGGAAAGAAGATCCGGCACCGGTTTATGTCTTATGACCTGCACCGGAAAAGCGGGGAGAAACATGACCGCGCGGAAAGGAGGAACCCCTGATGCTGGAATGGATTCGTTTTATCCTGACAGCCGTGCTGCTTCTCGGCGCGGTGTTCAGTTTCGCGGCCGCCGTACTCGGCGTCTCCCGCTTTGAATTTGTCCTCAACCGGCTGCACGCCGCCGGAATCGGCGATACGCTCGGGCTGCTGCTCGTTGTGGCGGCGCTTGTCGTCGCGTCGGGAATCGGGTTTGAGTCGCTGAAGCTGATCCTGCTTATCTTTTTCATGTGGTTTACCTCGCCGGTGTCGACGCATTTCGTCGCACAGGTCGAGTATTTCACAAACAGGCATCTGGAAGATTTTGTTCATTTTAAAGGAGAGATTGACCTTGGTACTGACGCTGACGGAGATCGTTAAAATCATCCTGCTGATCCTTCTCGTGGTCTGCGCCGTGAGCGTGAACCTCACGAAATCACTGCTGCAGGCGGTTGTCATCTTCCTTTCATACAGTTCGGTCATGTGCATCCTCTGGGTGCTGATGGAGTCGCCGGACCTGGCGATTACCGAGGCGGCCGTCGGAGCGGGCATCAGCGGCACGCTGTTTCTTCTGACGCTTCGGAGGATCCGGGCGGAAGAAAATGAATCCGGCACGGAAGGGGAGACATGACGATGCATGAGAGTCGTTTTGAAAAATGGCTGTTCGGCGAGACGGACGTGATGAACCGCATCCTGGATCTCGACGAGACCTCGGATGAGTCGCGCGAACAGCAGAAGAAAGAACTGCGCCGCTTCAGGCGCAAGGTGGACGCATCGAGCGAAGCGCATTCCGTGGCCCGTGCGGAACGGAAGGGCTTCTATGCGCTGTACTACGTGGTCGCCGTCATCAGCTGCATCCTGCTGATCGGCGTGCTGCTCTTTACCATCGCCAATCTGCCCAGATACGGTGTGGAAAATCCTGAGACGACCGAGATGGTGCGGCGGTATGTGGAAGACGGCGTCCGGGAGACCGGAGCGGTCAATATCGTCGCCGGCCTCATCCTGGATTACCGCGCGTTCGACACGCTCGGCGAATCCCACGTCCTCTTTACGGCGCTGATCTGCGTGATGATCCTGCTCAGGCTGGATAAGAAAAACATGCGCACGGGCTACGAAGATTACTACGCGATCAGGGACGAGAAGTTCCACCGGATCTCCAAAGAGGCGATCATGCGGAACGTCGCGGCGGTGCTGGTGCCCTGCATCTTTGTGTACGGCATCTACGTCCTTCTGAACGGGCAGAACGGGCCCGGCGGCGGCTTCTCCGGAGGCGCCGTGATCGGATCCGGCCTGATCATATTCTCCGCGGCATTCGGCTTCGGAAAAGCGGACCGGGTTTTCACGTGGAAGCTCAGCTCCTGGATTACCTTTGCGGCTCTTTCTTTCTACAGCTTCGCAAAGGGTTATGTGTTCTTCACCGGCGCCAATCATCTGGAAAATCACATCCCGAAAGGAACGCCCGGCGCGATCCTGAGCGGCGGACTGATCCTTCCGCTGGATATCGCGGTCGGCATGGTGGTCGCGTTTACGATGTACGGATTTTACAGCCTCTTCGTCAGGGGCTCCATTGGCGGTCATGCTGACTGAGGCGCCGCTTATCCGATGAAAGGAGTACACTGTGTTAGAAACACTGCTGACAAATTATGAGGAAGCGTTTGC
>CACXFK010000119.1 GCA_902766945.1 uncultured Lachnospiraceae bacterium
GTGAGCTGTGCGGAGAGGCGGCCCGCTGCTTCCTTTGTCTTCGCGAACACCACGAGGCCTTCCACGACCTGGTCCAGGCGGTGGATCGTGTATACTGCAGGGGGCTGTCCGCCGCTGTTTCGGCCGGTTTGCCGGGCATCGCTGCTACGGCCTGTCTGCCGGACATCGCTGTCACGGCCGGCCTGACGGGTATCGCCGCCCTGCTGCAGGTACGTCTTCAGCAGGCTGACCAGGTCCGGCTGCGTCACCCAGGCGCTCTCCACCGCCACTCCGGCCGGTTTATGGAGGACGATCAGCGCGTCATCTTCATATACGATTTGTTCTTCGGATAAACAGACCATTTTGAGTCTCTCTATACTTCTGCGCTTCGTTGATGTGCATCCGGGATACTTCCGTCATCGTCCTGCCTAAAGCACCGCGTCAAAGAATGACCGGTCGTCCTTCATCCTATCGTTCATGTGCCGATCACCTCACAATTTGTTCTTCCATTATTTTATCAGCGGCAGGAAAATGGCACAAGAAAAAGAAAAGCCCGCCCCGAAGAGCTGACTTTTGAGCTGACTTTTGGAATCGTAGCAAATTGAGCGACCGCCGTACTATCTTCTCGTCTGATCAGTACAACGGCCGCTCACCAATTTCCGCTATTCAATTATGTCATTACCTCGCTTGTATAGGATTTATTATTGGATTCCTTAGGTCCGCAAATCCTTTCGGGTTTGTAGGGATCTATATTTAAATTGTGTTTTCATTCCCGGCTCATCGGTCGATTTAGAAATTTCATATCGTTTTTCAAAATCAGAACTGGTTGTCTTCTCAGCATCCGGTCTACATCGGTATGCGATTTTATGTTGATCTGATTTTGAGGGTCATCATACAGATGAAGTTTCACACCGGTATCAAACTGTTTTTTCGGCCTCCTCCTCTGTTATCGGCTCGGAGACTTTCACTCCAGATTCGCTGTGCCGCCCGTTCAGTGATGCGCTTTCTTCCAGGCCCTGCTAACGCGATCCATACCTTTCAGCTTTTCAACCCATCGTCTCTATGATGTGGCAGATACTCAATACGAAGGAGCCAGCTGATATGATACCTCATCAGTTCTTTGTTATCGCCTTGATAACGTGGTATAAACGATACCTGTGTATGAAGAGGTTTTCTCGTCGGGAACTGCTATGCTCTGCCGTTATCGTATTGAGGGGCTCCGTAGATCGGTGTTCCTAAAGTGTCCAATGGCACTCCCTCCTTTATGTTCTGGTTCTTCCTCTCATCCTTTCTTCTTCTCTGCGTCCGATTATCGACTGCCCAGGAACTTGTTTCGCACCTGAAAGCTATGTGTTTGGGGATGATCCGGAAGTGGGGTTGTCAGTTCTGATTGAAGAAGTTATGACTTCTTTTCTTTGGATGAACATACTATAACGCAGACGCTCAAAATTGTCAATATTTTTATTTCAAAAATTTCTTTTTTCTATTTTATATTAGTTCAATGTATTAATTGTCTGATATTTTATCAACTGTTCCTGTTTTTCTTTCAATTGCAGAATTGTCGCGCCTTTTCTGCCGCCCAGGCAGAAAAGGCCAAGTAAAGCTAAAGATGACAACGGGGCCTGTCCCCATTGTCATCTTCTTGCGGTGATATGACAGTTGTACCTGTCCCCACTGTCATACTTTGCCTTAATCCGCTACCTTCACCCAGGCGCCCTTCTCGGCCGACTCCTTCACAGCGTCGCATACCCGTTCCACTCTGTAGCCCACCTGGAAGTTTGTGGAGGGCTGGTATCCTTCGGCGACCGCTTTGATGAACTCATACATCTCGATTGCTTTCAGCTCGCCGTAGCCGATATTCATGCCGGGGATGTTCCATGTCACGTCGCCGTGAGGAGATGCCGGGCCGGTATAGATCGTCTTAAAGCCTCTTCTGTCATCCGGATCATTGGCCAGGCAGACGTTCAGCTCGTTCAGTCTCTCATAGTTAAATGTCAGGCTTCCCAGCGTACCGTGGACTTCAAAAGTAATGAAGTTGTTGCGTCCCCAGGCGTTCCGGGTCGCTTCGATGCTTCCCACGGCGCCGCTTTTGAATCTCACGAGGAAACTGTCCTCATCGTCTGTATCAACCGGTTTCCTGACCGCATTTTCCTTGATTTTTACAGTGCCGAGAAGATCGACGCCGCCTTCCTGAACCGGCCGTTCCTTAATATAGGTGTGCATCATACCGACAACCTGGTCGATGTCGCCGCCGAGATACTGGGCGATATCGATGACGTGAGAGGCAATGTCTCCAAGTGTACCGGCGCCCGCGATGGACTTCTGGAATCTCCAGGAGAGCGGGGAATTCGGATCAGCGGACCAGCTCTGCAGATAGGTGCATCTGATATTTAAAATGGTGCCGATCATGCCCTCGTCGATGAAACGCTTTGCGAGATCGATCGCCGGAACTCTTCGATACTGATACGCATTCATGCTGATAACGCCGTTCTTTTGATAGGCTTCTGCCGCAGCTTCCGCCATCGCCTTCGCATCTGCGAGCGTGGAAGCAATCGGTTTTTCGCAGAGTACATGCTTTCCCGCCTTAAGCGCTGCGATGGCAATTTCCGCATGGCTGTTGTTCGGTGTGCAGACGCTCACGACATCAATTTCCGGATCATTGACAACATCCTGCCAGTCTGTACAGCATTTCTCGAAACCAAACCGCTCTTTTGCGTCTTCCGCGATTTCCGGAACGATGTCACAGACCGTTTTCAGCACCGGCATCGCCGGAGCCGGCCAGAACAGTTTCGGCATGTTCGAATACCCGATCACATGTGCTTTTCCCATAAACCCTGCGCCGATCAGTGCAATATTCAGCTTTTTCATTTTCCATTCTCCTTATTCTTTCTTCGCCGGACCTCTGTCCGTATCAGTTTCCTTTTCTCTTCTGGGCAAGATTGCTGACGGCTACGGACAGAACGATAATCGCTCCTTTGACGACCGTCTGCTGCGCGCTGCTCAGATTTGCAAGTATCAGTGCATTGTTGATCATTCCCATGAGGATCGAGCCAAACAGCGCCCCGATCACGGAACCTGTGCCGCCTGCCATCGACGTGCCGCCAATCACGACAGCCGCGATCACAGACATCTCGTCACCGTCACCGTAAGAGTACCTGCCGGCCTGAAGTCTTCCCGCATAAAGGATTCCGCCAAATGCAGCGAATGCCCCGGACATGATGAAGGCCGCCATTTTGACCTTGACGGTATTGATCCCGCTGTAGCCTGCAGAGACTTCATTTCCGCCGGTTGCCAGAATATGGCGTCCGAACGGCGTTCTGTTGAACAGGATGATGCCCACGATATAAAAGAGGATTGTCCAAATCACCAATACCGGAACCGGGCCGATATTCCCGATGCCGAATACATTGCAGAATGTCGTATTCGAAATCGGAACAGCCGCCGTGTCCGTAATCCACATCGCACTTCCCCGGATCATCTGCATCATGCCCATGGTGGCCAGGAACGCGGGAAGGCCGAACCTTGTGACAAGAAGACCGTTTACTGCCCCGATGACGGCTCCGAACCCCACTCCCACAAGGATCGCAAGGAAAATGGAATTCGTGTTTTCCAGGATCAGGGAAACAATCATGGCGGTCATCGCCGCGATGGCGCCGACCGTCAGATCGATCTGCCCCGCTGCCATTACAAACGTTCCCGCAACGGCAATGATGGAGATCACAGCGGTCTGTCTCAGAATATTGACAAGATTGTTGACATTTAAAAATCCCTTATTTCCAAGAATGATGGCAAATACAATAAAGACGCCCACAAAGATGAAGTAGACCATGTACTTGTCCCATTGGATGTCTGCTTTACTTTTCCTGCTGGATGGCATACTGAAGCTCCTCCTCTGTTTTGATATCTTTTCTGGAAAGCGATCCTGTAATCCGGCCGTCATACAAAACGATGATCCGGTCGCAGACCGCCATGAGTTCCGTCAGTTCCGATGAGACAAAGAGCACGCCTTTTCCTTCATCCGCGACGCCTCTTATC
The DNA here is from genome assembly GCA_902766945.1 of uncultured Lachnospiraceae bacterium. Lineage (GTDB taxonomy): Bacteria > Bacillota > Clostridia > Lachnospirales > Lachnospiraceae > Chordicoccus. Next base: position 4,015 of record CACXFK010000119.1, read on the forward strand.
AGTTCAATGATTTCTGCTTTTGCCCCGATATCCACACCTGCCGTAGGTTCGTCGAGCATGATGATATCCGGCTGCATGTTCAGCCATTTGGCTACCACAATCTTCTGCTGATTTCCGCCTGAGAGCAGATTGATTCTTTTGTGAATCCCGTCTGTGACGACACCGAGATCTCTGACATTGTTTTCAACCATCTCGTTGGCCGCTTTTTCGTCGACGAGCACCCCGCCTTTGCACAGTTTCGTCACCTTCGGAAGAATGGCATTCTCCTTCAAACTGTGAATCAGCACGAGTCCCTGTTTTCTTCTGTCTTCGGGAATCAGCGCGAACCCGGCCTTAATGGAATCCCTCGTATTCCGGATCGTCACCGGCGATCCCTTCATGCGGATCGTTCCGCCCCGGATCTTCCGGATGCCGAAAAGCGTCTCCAGGATCTCTGTCCTGCCGCTTCCCATAAGTCCTGCAAAACCAAGTATTTCGCCCGGCTTCAGTGAAAAGGATATGTCGCTCAGTTTGTGATTAATGTTCAGATGCTCCACGGTCAGAAGATCCGGCGCGTCTGATGGATACGTTCTTTCGACCCAGTGGAACCGGTTGCCCCTGCCGTCTCCCAGCATATGCATGATGATTTTATCCAGATTGATGTCTTTCACCGCTCCGGTATGGGCAATGATGCCGTCCCTCAGGATTGTGATCGAATCGGCAATCCGCAGAATCTCATTCATGCGGTGCGAAATGTATACCATCGATACGCCTTTTTGCTTCAGATCCGAAATCAGCTGAAACAGATGCTCTGTCTCCGAAGTGGAAAGCGATGCCGTCGGTTCGTCAAGAACCAGGATTTTGGCATTTTTGGATACCGCCTTGGCGATTTCAACCATCTGGCTCATACCGACGCTTAAGGAGCTGACCACCGTTCCGGGATCTACATCGATGCCAAGATTATCCAGGACTTCTTTTGCCCGGTTATTCATATAGCGCGTGTCCCTGAGGCCGTTCTTTGTGACCTCTTCGCCGAGAAAAATATTCTCGGCGACGGTCATCGTCTGGATCAGTGATAATTCCTGAAAAATCATGGCGATCCCGTTTCGGCCTGCATCATGTATGCTGTGGATCGGTACAATCTTTCCGTTGATAAAAATGTCTCCGGCATCCTTGCTGTATACACCGGTCATGATCTTCATCAGTGTTGATTTTCCAGCTCCATTTCCTCCGACAAGAGCATGTACTTCTCCTGCCTTCAGTGAAAAGTCCACTCCTTTCAGAACAGGTACGGCAAAGGCTTTTTCAATGCCCTTCATTTCCAAAACGAACTCGCTCATGATTTTCACCTATTCTTTCCTGAAAATGCCTCTTTCTTTACCTTTGTCCCTTATTCCGGAAGCGCATCCTTAATAGAGTCCGGTGCTTCTGTATGGTATACGTCTTCATACGCTTCGAGAAGATTGCTCTGCTCTACTCTTTTTGCCGGTACGGCCACATAAGCCGGAGCCTCTTTTCCGAGCAGCGCATATGCGCAAAGCATAGCTTCTGCAACACCCTGGTCATAGGGCAGCTGTGCGCCGAGGCCGAGAACGTTGCCGGCCGCGATTTCCTTGGCGATATTGTTGCCCAGATCAATCGTGCTGAGTTTGATGTCGCTGCGGCCGGCTGCTCGAAGTGCGGAAAGCACGCCTTCGCAGGGAATATCCCAGTGAGCAAAGATCGCCTGGACATCCGGGTGCTGCGTAATCATGGCATCCGCGACCACATCACATCCGTTTTCATCCTGGAAGCCGAGTTTTGAGACGATTTCAATACCCGGATATTTCTCCGCCATTTCCGTTTCAAACGCTTCCAGTCTCTGATTGGTCACAAAGAAATCCACGTCGTAATAGATGACACCGATTTTTCCCTCGCCGCCGAGAGCTTCTCCGATCAGGTCCGCCGCGATGACGCCGTTGCCGTAATTATCCGCGGATACACAGCTCACATAGTTGTCTCCTGCGACAAAGCCATTCGGAACATTGTCCATAAAAACGATCTTCGTTCCGGATTCGGCAACCCGTCTGTAGGCATCTGCCGTCGAAGTCGCATCTGTCGGAATGGAAACCAGGACGTCCGGCTCCTTTGCCATAATGGTTTCCAGATCGGAGACCTGCTTCTCGGCAGAGAAGTCCGCGTCGGTCACGGCCGTCACCTCAATACCGAGGGTGGCAAATGTATCTTTAAGACCCTGCTGCTGAGCTGTGGACCAGTCATTGCCGCCGTAATGGAAGCTGATCGCAGCCGTATAGTTCCCTGCTTTAACCTGCTCAATTTCTTCATCCGTGAGAGAAAGCTCCGTCGCCGGTGTGGCTGTTTCCCCGTTCGGTCCCGTCGAAAGAATTTCGCCGTCCGCGAACGCGGCTGTGGAAGCAAGTGAAATGGTCATAGCGGCTGCAAGGAATCCCGAAATCATTTTTTTCATATTTTTCTCCTTCATATTCAATTCCGATGTGTGAATCGATGTACTCTGCGCGTTTATAGTTTCATCCTGCGGCAGGTCCCCCGCCCCGCCTGCATTTCCGAGATTTATTAAGGGAAGGGGACTGCCTGGACCGGTTCCGGTACGTCTTTCAGAAGAGCCTGCCGGAAAGATACCGGTAAGAGGTTCTGCACGCTTCGGCCGGATCTCCCGCATAGCCGTCGCATTCGACAAGATAATCTCCGGTATATCCTTTCTCCTTTAAGAAACGGATGACACCGTCCACGTCAACCCTGCCTGTGCCGAGAGGGGCGAAGCCATTTTCATCGAGGTCCTTCAGGTGGACAAACGAGATTCGGTCATAGTATTTTTTCACGATTTCAAGAGGGTCTCCGCCGCCGGCGGCCAGATGCGCCAGATCCGGGCAGATCTTGATATCGCTTGCGTCAAACAGTCTGTCGACCTGATCCGGCTTTTCGGCCATCGAGCCGAGGTGCGGATGATAGCTGGCCTCGATCCCGTGAGAAGCAAAGATCTTTTCCGCTTCCTTCAGTCCCTCTGCGAGAAGTTTGTAATCTTCATCCTGAACACCTTTTCCCCGGATCGCGCCTCCGCAGAAGCAGACATAGGAGACGCCCACTTTTTCTCCCGCAGAAGCAACCGCTTCCATATGGCACAGCTCATCTTCAAGTGCATCCTTGTAAATAAAGTTTGCTCCGGAACACACGCTCATCATGCCGACGTTGTTTCTCGCGAGCATATCCTTCAGCACCTGGATGTCATCCGCGTATTTCGTGAGATTGCCTTCCAGCACTTCTATATAGCGGAAACCTGCTTCCGAAATGCTTTTCATGGCGGCGTCATCGTCGCACATCGTCAGGTAGCGGATATCCTTCACGCTCGTTACGCCTCCGCCGTCTCCGACAAGCGGTCCAAAACCATTTGTCATATGTCCAAGTTTCATCAGCCTCTGTCCTCCTGTTTTCATTGAAAAGAGGGATCTCATTGTTTCATTTAATTTGCGCAAATTTTTTCTATGACGTTATCTTAGCACGATTGCCCGCCGTTTGCAATAGATTTTTATAATTTTTCGCAAATTTTTCTTGACCTTTTTCTCTTTTCATATTATAAAATAGAATCAGAGCAGCACACACGGGCCGTGACGGCCCGTCTTCAATCAAAAATCCCTGCGCGCGGGAAAAATCTGTAAAAATTTTTATCTGTACAAGACTGTACAAGCACATGATTCCATTTTCAAAGGAGGACTGCATTTATGAAAACTGTGAACGTCGGCTTAATCGGGGCTGGTTTTATGGCAAAAGCCCACTCTGTCGCTTATGCGGGAATGCCTATGTTTTTCTGGCCGGCTCCGGCGATCCCGGTCAAAAAAAAGCTGGTCGATATCAATGAAGCGGTAGCAAAAGACGCTGCCGCGAAGCTCGGATTCGAGTCCTGGGGCACCGACTGGCGCGAGATCATAGACGATCCCGATATCGATGTTGTCGACATCTGCACTCCGAATAACGTTCATGCCAAAATCGCAATCGCGGCCGCAAAAGCAGGAAAGCACATCCTTTGCGAAAAGCCGCTCTCTCTTACGACAGAGGAAGCCAAGGACATGTACCACGCTGCAAAAGCGGCAGGCGTGACAACCATGGTCGCTTTTAATTACAGGCGCACGCCCGCCGTTCAGCTGGCAAAAAAATATATTGAAGAGGGAGCCATCGGGGACATTCTTGATTTCAGGGGCACCTATCTCCAGGACTGGTCCGCGGATCCGGACTCTCCGCTGTCCTGGCGGTTCCAGAAAGAAGTCTGCGGGAGCGGCGCTCTGGGCGACATCGGAACGCATGTCGTGGATATGCTGCGTTTTCTTGTCGGCGATTTTGAAGCAGTCAACGCGCGGACCGCGACCTATATTCCGGACAGACCGGTCCAGTCGGGGCTGGCCGACAGTCTCGGAAACCAGAAAGGAAGCGCCAATACGGAAAGGAGACCGGTGAACGTCGACGACCAGTGCTGCTTCATGGTTCTTTGCAAAAACGGAGCGTTCGGAACGATCGAAGCGACAAGAAATGCCTGGGGAAGAAACAACTATATCACCTTTGAGATCCACGGAACGAAAGGATCTCTGGCTTTCAATTACGAACGGCGCGACGAACTTCAGGTATGCTTTGCATCCGACGAAGACGACCGGCGCGGATTCCGGACCGTATATACCGGTCCCGCCCACCCTTACGGGGAAGGGCTCTGGCCGATTCCTGCGCTCGGCATCGGATACACGGAAACAAAGATTGTTGAAATGTATGATTTCATGAAAGCGATCTCGGAAAACCGGCAGCCGGATCCCAGTTTCCGCGACGGCTATGCGATCGAACTGATTTCGGAAGCTGTCCTTGCGTCCGCCGTTTCAAAAAAGTGGACAAAGGTCAAAAGTATCGAAGAATGAACAGCAAAACAGAAACAGGAGGATGCCCGCCGGCATCCTCCTGTTTCTGTTTTTTCGCTGCGCATATCGCGCATGATCAGGGAGCCGTTTTCAATAGGAATACGGATTGATATCCATCTCACCCGGAAGCTGCAGGATTGCTGATCTGAGCTCTGCCGGCGGCTCTTCCCTGAATATATTTCTCCAGTTTTTGAGAAGATTTTCCTGCTGGATGCTGATCGGTTCGACGCCGATGAAGGAGGGAACCGCGCGTCCCAGCATCCCGATCGCCGCGGCCTTGGCGATCGCTTCGCCCTGTTCATAAGGGCACTGCGCGCTGAGCATTTTCACGGCTCCTCCGCGGGCCATATTCATCGCCACCGCATAATCGAGATCCCCGGTAACGACCGCAATATCCGAGCGCCCCGCTTCTTCCAGAGCCTCTATTGCCTTCAGCGCCGGCCCGTCCCAGGATACATAGATTGCCTCTGTCTCCGGATGCTGCTCAAGGAACGAAAGGGTTTTCCTGTACACATCTCCTTCGGACAGAAAATCCAGATATCCGCAGATATGAACGTCCGGATACTCCTCTATCAGGGCGAGATCCGCTGCATTATCGCGCTGCTTTGTGGCAAAGAAATCCCGCACGCCGTGGCGGAATATCGCGGCATTTTTCAAACCATGCTTCCGCATGTATTCCCCGAGTCCGCGGCCCATACACATGCCGTGGGAACGTTCGTTTACGGAAATGCAGGACACATAATCTTTCGGCGTCAGCCCTTCGGGAATGTTTGTGATCAGCACCAGTTTGATCCCGCTGTCCACGATACTCCGGAACGCCGCGGCCGTTTTTTTCGTATCCACCGGTATGGAAATCAGGATGTCCGGCTCAAGGATCTTGATGCTTTCCAGCTGCCTGTTCTGCATATCGGCGTCAAAGTGCGCGTCCGCCACCGTAATCACAGAGATTCCAAGCTCATCGAACACCTTGCGGATGCCCTTCTCCTGAAGCCGCATCCAGGCTTTTCCCGTATAATGGAAGGAAATCGCCGCAGTATATTTTTTCTCCCGGATCCTGTCCTTATCTCTTTCCGAAAGCGTCAGCAGCTCGGCGCTCTCTGCTTTCTCTCCGAAAGGCCCTCTCCCGATGCCGCTGATCGACGAGCGGATGTTCAGATGCGCGGCAAGGGTTTCCTCACTGTATTCATACAGATCTGCTCTGTCCGCACATTCTTTTCTGTCGATCCGCCTCAAAAGAGTTCGCACTGCCTTTTCCGCAAATACTCCGGGCTGCTTATCCACGCACGTAAGCTCCGGATTCAGCAGAAACGCCCACTCGAACTCGTTCAGGCTTACGACAGAAATATCCCGCGGCACAACAATATTTCTTCTGTTCAGGAATTTAAAAACCGGGATCAGCGGAAACGAATCCGATATGACGAGAGCCGTTGCTTTGAACTCCGTCTCCGTTATTTCTCTCATCGCCGAAAACACATCTTCTTCTGTTCTAAGTCCCGGATAAATCAGGTGGTCATCCACAGCAAGCCCGTAATCCTCAAGTGCCTTCTGATAGCCCCTGAACCTGTGGGAAGAGACTTCATCCGCCTCGCATAAAAACGCTATTTTATCATGTCCGCTTTTCGCAAGATGCTCAACCGCTTTGTAGGCCCCTTCAAATGTGTCCGGAAGAAACACATCCGTATGGAAATCTTCTATATGATTCCCGATCAGAACCACCGGTATGGCCAGCGTTCCGAAAAAGCTCTTTCCGAGTATTCCGAGGGGATCAGGAAACGCGATCACCCCGTCAAGATCCCCGGTTCCGAGAAATAAGGTCCGGATCCGCTCCAGGCGTTCCGCTTCATTGTCGTAGCAGACAGCGATGGCAACGTGCCCTTTCTCTCTTAAACTCTCTTCCAGGCTTTTTCTTACCTGATCCTGAAAGAGGCTGTGCTGATCGCTGAGAAGGATCAGGATATACTTCTGTCCTGTATTGTTTTTTACAGACGCAGCCCCCTCCCCATCTGCAGTCATCGTTTCTTCTTTGCGCTTTTTCTTTACGATGAAATTGGGCAGCTGATCCAGCTTCTCCAGCTCCGCGATCGCTTTTTTGACTTTCTCTTCCTTTTCCGGACTCACATACCGCGTCCCGTTCACCACATGGGACACCGTCGAAACAGATACTCCTGCTCTTTTCGCAATATCACTTATTGTAGCCATATTTTTCTCTCCAGATCCAAAGTGACTTTCAAAACGCCCGCTGCGCTCTGCAGAAGCGCCGTCACATTATAATAATACGAAAAGA
>CACXFK010000120.1 GCA_902766945.1 uncultured Lachnospiraceae bacterium
CCCGGACGTCCGCATCAGTTCGGTATAGGCGTCAAGGTAGGTATCAAGCCGCTTTTGCCTGCAGGCATCCATGCCCAGATCGACCCAGTTCTGGAAGCGGCCGTCCTCTTTGTAAAGCTGGAGCAGCTCCTTTTCGCGGACGGACATATAATGTCTCCGGCGGATTCCCGCTTCGGTCATGTCCACCGTGAGATCTTCGACGGTCACATTCAGGGCGGCGGCAAGCTTCTTCAGGTTCTCTTCCCTTGGGTAAGACGTTTTCGTGATCCAGCTGTTCAGGGTCTGTGTCCTGAGTCCCGCTTTTTCAGCCGCTTCTTTTTGCTGAAGGTGGTTGAGGCTCAGATAGTTCTGAATATTGTCGGACAGAATCCGCTTCAGCTCGGTTTCTTCATGCATATCTTTTTCCATGTGAGGCTCCTTCACATATGCAAACACGAAATATCCAATGAAATATTCATATAGTACAATTTTATGAGCCTGGATTGTTGGAATCGGGTGTAAAAAAGCGAATGAAATGTGTTGAAAATCCATTTTAAATGGATTACCATGAAAAGAGGTGTCAATATTTAGAAAAGAGGGGTAGCATATCGTGATGCCGAAGATTACACTGAAAGCAGCGCGCGTCAATGCGTTAATGACACAGGATGAGGCAGCAAAGGCACTGGGGAAGACGAAACAGACGATCGTCAACTGGGAGGCGGGCATGACCGAGATCAAATACCGGGATCTCGTCGCCATGTCCGAACTGTACGAGATGCCGATCGAGTATCTGAAAATACCTGAAAAAACCAAGAAGGGATGACAGTATGAAGAAACAGGATCTCGGAGCGATCTTACGGGAAAATGCCTATCCGGGCAGAGGAATCATGATCGGAAGAACCGGAGACGGAAAACACGCCGCAATTGTTTATTTCATCATGGGCAGAAGCTCAAATTCCCGCAACCGGATTTTTGTGCCGGACGGTGAGGGAATCCGCACAAAAGCATATGATGAGTCCAAACTGGAAGACCCGAGTCTCATTATTTATTCGCCCGTCCGCGTGCTCGGCGGAAAAACGATCGTGACAAACGGCGATCAGACGGATACAATTTATGATGGACTGGATCATCAGATGACCTTTGAGCAGTCTTTAAGAGCGAGACGGTATGAACCGGACGGCCCGAACTACACGCCCAGAATATCGGGTGTGGTGCACCTGACGGGAGGGGATTTCAATTACGCGATCTCGATCCTGAAAAGTGCGGACGGCGATCCCGCAGCGGATCACAGATATACCTTCGCCTATTCGCCGGCGCTTCCGGGTGAAGGCCATTTTATCAGCACCTATCTCCATGACGGCAATCCGCTCCCGAGCTTCGAGGGCGAGCCGCTCCGGGTGGGCGTCCCGGATGATCTGGACGAACTGACGGCGATGGTCTGGAATTCGCTCGACGAAGACAACAAAGTGTCTCTCTTTACCCGCTTTATCGACCTTGAAAGCGGGGAGACATTGTCCAGGATTGTCAATAAGCTTGGGCAGTGAGCGGATCTTTTTCAATCTTTGACACAGGATTCTCGTGACTTCAGTAATGAGAGGAATGTGCAGCAGCGATGAAAGGAATATGTACGCCGGATGAAAGAACTTGAACTTAAGTATGGATGCAACCCGAATCAGAAGCCTTCGAAAGTTTTTGTCAGCGACGGGAGCCCGCTTCCGTTTGAAGTGCTGAACGGACGGCCGGGCTACATCAATTTTATGGATGCGTTACACGGCTGGCAGCTGGTGCGCGACCTGAAGCGCGCAACCGGTCTTCCGGCTGCGGCGAGCTTTAAGCATGTGTCGCCGGCCGGCGCAGCCGTCGGCCTTCCTCTTGACGATACGCTGAAGCAGATTTATTTTGTCGCGGATATGGGGGAACTCTCACCGCTCGCGTGCGCCTATGCGAGGGCCCGCGGCGCGGACCGCATGAGCTCATTCGGGGATTTCATCTCTCTGAGTGACGAGTGCGACGCGTCGACCGCGTCGATCATCCGCCGCGAAGTATCGGACGGCGTGATCGCCCCGGGCTATACGGCGGAAGCGCTTGAGATCCTGAAAGGAAAGAAGAACGGCGCGTACACCGTGATCGCGATGGATCCGGATTATGAACCGCAGCCACTGGAGCACAAGGACGTCTTCGGGATCACGTTTGAGCAGGGCCGGAACGACCTTCTGATCAATGAAGATATCCTTTCCAATATCGTGACGAAAAACAAAGAGATTCCGGACGAGGCAAAACGGGATCTCGTGATCTCGCTCATCACGCTCAAGTACACACAGTCGAATTCGGTTTGTTACGCGAAAGACGGACAGGCGATCGGCGTCGGGGCGGGGCAGCAGTCGCGCGTGCACTGCGTCAGGCTTGCCGGCAATAAAGCGGACAACTGGCTTCTCCGCCAGTGCCCGAAAGTACTGGAGCTTCCGTTCGTTCCCGGGATCCGCAGGGCCGACCGTGACAATGCGATTGACGTCTATATCGGCGACGAGTACGAGGACGTGCTGCGCGACGGCGTCTGGCAGACCTTATTTACCGTGAAACCGGACGTGTTTACAAAAGAAGAGAAGCGCGCCTGGCTCGACCGCCAGAGCGGCGTCTCGCTCGGCTCGGACGCCTTCTTCCCGTTCTCGGACAACATCGAGAGAGCCCGGAAATCCGGTGTCCGCTATATCGCCGAGCCGGGCGGATCCGTCCGTGACGACGCGGTGATTGAAGC
>CACXFK010000121.1 GCA_902766945.1 uncultured Lachnospiraceae bacterium
ACCTCCTTACCTGGAACCGGCGCCCTTGCCGTTTCTTCTTCTGACGATCAACTTGTCGGACTGTTTCTTATGCTTTCTGGTCTTGTAGCCAAGAGCCGGCTTGCCCCAGGGAGTGCTCGGGCCCGGACGTCCGATCGGTGATCTGCCTTCGCCGCCGCCGTGCGGATGGTCGTTCGGGTTCATAACGGAACCGCGGACCGTCGGGCGGATACCCATATGTCTCTTGCGGCCGGCCTTGCCGACATTGACAAGGTTGTGATCGCCGTTGCCGACGACACCGATTGTGGCGCGGCACTCGATCGGAACCATTCTCATCTCGCCGGAGGGGAGACGAAGAGTCGCATACTTGCCTTCCTTAGCCATAAGCTGTGCGCTGTTTCCGGCTGCGCGGACCATCTGGCCGCCGCGTCCCGGCTGCAGCTCAACGTTGTGAACAACGGAACCGATCGGGATGATGGAGAACGGCAGGCAGTTGCCGAGGCGGACTTCTGCGGTCGGGCCGCTCATAACGACCTGTCCGACCTTAAGGCCTTCCGGAGCGAGGATGTAGGACTTCACACCGTCTTCATAGCAGATCAGCGCGATGTTGGCCGTGCGGTTCGGATCGTACTCGATGCTCTTGACCGTTGCCGGCATTCCGTCTTTGCTGTTGCGCTTGAAATCGATGATTCTGTATCTTCTCCGGCTCCCGCCTCCGCGGTGACGGCATGTGATTTTACCCTGGTTATTGCGGCCCGAATTTTTCTTCAGCGCCTCCGTCAGAGACTTCTCAGGTGTTGACTTCGTGATTTCGCTGAAGTCAGAACCCGACATGAATCGTCTGGACGGTGTATAAGGCTTATATGTCTTAATACCCATTTTGCTTAATCTCCTTACTATTTATTATCACGCTTAGATGCGTATATGTCCGGCTTATGATCAAAGACCCGTGAAGATCTCGATGTCCTTGCTGTCCTCTGTGAGGAACACAACCGCTTTCTTCTTCTTCGCGGTCTTGCCGTAGACCATGCCTCTTCTTCTGGTCTTTCCGTCCAGGTTCATCGTCTTGACGTCGCGGACCTTGGTCCCTTCGAACATTCTCTGAACAGCTTCCTTGATCTGTGCTTTATTTGCTTCAGGATGGACGAAGAAAGTGTACTTCTTCTCAGCCATCATGTTCATGCTTTTTTCAGTCACGACCGGTTTTAAAATGACGTCGTAGTATTTCAGATCTGCCATTATGCGAATACCTCCTCGATCGTTTTGACGGCATCCTGCGTCAGCACCAGTTTCTTGAACTTCATGATGTCGTAGACGTTCAGAGTGCCTGCGCTGGAGAGCTTGACGTCCTGCAGGTTCCTGGTGGAAAGGAATACGTTCCTGTCAGAGCCGGCAAGTACGACATATGCCTTTTCAGCTCCGAGGTTCTTCATCACGCGGACCATGTTCTTTGTCTTCACATCGTCAAATGCGATGCGGTCGACCACGATCAGATCCTCGGAAAGCAGCTTGGCTGTCAGTGCGGAACGGAGAGCGGCTTTCTTTTCCTTCTTGTTCATCTTGAAGGAATAGTCCCTCGGTGTCGGTGCAAAAACCACACCGCCGTGACGCCACTGCGGCGCGCGGATGGAGCCCTGTCTCGCATGGCCCGTGCCCTTCTGTCTCCACGGCTTGATGCCGCCGCCGGAAACCTCGGCGCGTGTCTTGGCCTTCTGAGTGCCCTGTCTCTTGTTCGCCAGATACTGGACAACTGCCTGATGAACCAGGTTTTCTTTAACCGGAGCGTTGAAAACAGCTTCGCTCAGGTCCATCGTCCCGACTGTCTGGCCATCCATATTATATACAGATACGGTTGCCATCTTGTTTCGTCCTCCTTATCACTTACTCTTCTTGACCGACTCCTTGACCGTCACGAGGCACTTCCTGGCGCCCGGTACGGCACCCTTGACAAGGAGAAGATTGTTTTCTGCGTCGACGCGAACGACTTCAAGATTCTGGATCGTGACGCGCTTGGAGCCCATGTGGCCCGGCATGCCTTTTCCCTTGAAGACGCGGCTCGGATCCGAGGACGAACCGTTGGAACCCTGATGTCTGTGGAACTTGGAACCGTGCTTCATCGGTCCTCTGTGCTGTCCGAGGCGGTGAATCGCGCCCTGGAAGCCTTTGCCCTTTGACACGGCCGTTGCGTCAATGTGATCGCCTGCTTCAAAGACATCCACTTTGATCTCGTCTCCTGCCTTCATATCGGCAGCGTTATCCAGCTTGAATTCGCGGACAAAACGCTTCGCGGAAACGCCGGCTTTCTTGAAAACGCCCTGATCCGGCTTGTTGACCAGTGTCTCGCGCTTGTCTTCAAAACCGACCTGCACAGCACTATAGCCGTCATTTTCCTCAGTTTTAACCTGTGTTACGACACACGGTCCGGCCTGCAGAACAGTAACCGGAGTCAGTGTTCCGTCCTCGTTGAAGATCTGTGTCATACCGATCTTCTTTGCGAGAATTGCTTTCTTCATCTTCAATTCCTCCTTACAGCGGATTACACATAAGTGCAATCATTCTAATGGGTTTACCTTGTTTTCATCTTGATGTCGATATAGACACCAGCCGGCATTTCAAGATGAGACAGCGCATCGACCGTCTTCTGTGTCGGTGCGATGATGTCGATCAGTCTCTTGTGCGTTCTCTGTTCGAACTGTTCACGGCTGTCCTTGTATTTGTGGACAGCGCGGAGGATCGTCACCACTTCCTTCTTTGTCGGAAGCGGAACCGGACCGCTCACCGTCGCGCCGTTTTTCCGGACAGTTTCAATGATCTTCTGTGCGGACGCATCCACCAGAGTGTGATCATACGCCTTGAGTGTGATTCGCATAACCTGACTTGCCATAAAAAAAGTCGCCTCCTTTTCGCACTTTTACGAGTACGACAAGCGGTGACTGTACACATGTCCGGGTGTGTCCTCCCTTCGCGAAGACTTAAACGCCGGACCTCCCCTCACTTAAGGGGTGATAGAGCACAGTGACTTGTCGCCAGTATCATTACATGACATTCGCTCCACGGAAAACCTGCAACTTATGTGCAGCAACCTCTCGCTTCTCAGCTATCATGTCACAGCATCTGACAGTATAACAAAAATCCTCCTGCAAATGCAAGAGGTTTTTTCATCTTTTCTTCTTTTTATAAATAAGTTTCACAGCAGGCTGCTGTAATCGAGAACCGTCACGCCTGTCTCGTCATCCTGGACAATGAGCGGTGACTCGCCTGACGCCTTGGCCTGATCGAGCATCTCCGTAAGTGACGGACGTCTGACCGGTGCGAACCGATCCCCTTCCTCCTCCGGAATCGTCTCTTTTTGCGGAGCTTCTTCAGCGTACGGTTTGCTTACAGGTTCCTCGGCGCGGGCATCGAGAAATGTCTCCGGCTCGGCGATCTTGATATCGAAGGGATCCGGCGCTCCGGCCGCAGTCTCTTCTTTATAGGAAGAAACACTTACAGGATCCGGAAGAACCTTTGTATCTCCGACTGATTCCACACGGTTCTCAGCCTCGAGCAGCGCCGCGCTGATATCCTCAGTCGTAAATCCGGCGAACGGAGCTTCACGGGTATCACCCTTCGGTTCACTCTCTTCCGGCGCTTCCGGAAGCTTCTCGTCTTTCGGTCCGAATTCCGATGCCGGGGCTTCGTCCTCCGGAACCTG
>CACXFK010000122.1 GCA_902766945.1 uncultured Lachnospiraceae bacterium
GAACGGCTGCAAATGGAGGGCTGGCTGACGGGCTTTCGAACGGACGCCAATAGGTCCAAGGAGGAAAACGTCACACCAATGCCCACCCATTATACAGCTTTAGCAATGGAACGGTTAGTCCTTTCTGGCTGAGAGGTATCTAACCACCACAATTACATTATAGGAGGAGGTAAGGCAAATGAATAAAGACAACATAGTCTACATTACCGATGACAGCGGCGAAGAGCGCGCCATGGAAATTGTTTTGTATTTCCAATTAGAAGATACCGGATGCCGGTATGTCCTGCTCTCGGATCCCGAGGACGAGAACGGCGATGTTTTTGCCTTCCTCTATGACGATGACGGCAACCTGACACCGGTAGAGGATGAGGAAACGCTCACTATGTGCTCTGAGGTGCTTGATGAATATTTCGAGGAAGATGAGTGACGGCAGTTCACGCCCTGAAGCATTCCATCACTCAAAACTTATTTGTATCGATTGGACAATAGTGCCTGTGAGGGGTAATCACAGGCACTTTTCCGTTGGTGCTGCCGCGCATGGACTGGCCGTTATTTTCTCGCAAGGACTGTGAGCCACGGTTTATTCTTGTGGTGGTCAACCTTTACCTTTCAAATACGTCTATTTCTCTTCGAAAGCAGGTCTCCATCCGGCAAACTGCTCCAGCTGCTCATCGGTGCGGTGATAGTAGCGCACACCTTTATCGAGTTTCGCGATCTCATCCATTTCTTCATCGGTAAGCACAAAGTCCAGGATGTTCAGATTGTCTTTGATATGATCGACGTTTTTGCTGCCCGGGATGACGGCAAAGCCCATCTGGGTATGCCAACGGAGAATGACCTGCGCCGGCGTCTTCCCGTATTTCTGTCCCAGCTTTGCAAAGACCGGCTCTTCGATCAGGGATCTGTCTCCGTGGCCCAGCGGATACCAGCTCATCAGCTTAATCCCATATTTGTCCAGGGTCTTGCGAAGTTCCTGCTGGGTGAAATACGGATGTGCCTCTACCTGAATGAACTGCGGGACAATCTCCCACTTGGTCTGGAGGTCTTCGATGTACTTTCCCTCAAAGTTGGAGATGCCGATGGCTTTTGCTTTGCCCTCTTTGTACGCCTTTTCCAGCTGCCGGTAACCGGCCAGCCAGTTGCCTGCGGGCTGGTGAATGTAGAGAAGATCCACATAATCCACGCCCAGGCGCTCAAGGGTCTCATCGACCGCGTTCTCGTTTTCATACTCGCTGGGCCAAAGCTTTGTAGAGAGGAAGATGTCCTCCCGCTTTACGCCGCTTGCCTGCATGCCGTGTCCCACGGCGCGCTCATTGACATAGGCATTAGCGGTATCCACCAAAGAATAGCCCATCTTAAGGGCCTCACGGACGCTGTTTTCCGCTTCCGCAGGAGTGAGCATAAAGGTTCCGATCCCGATCACCGGGCATTTAACTCCGTTATTCAGCGCGATAGTCACCATAGTATTTTCCTTCCTTGTATGATGATTACGATTACATTATAGGAAAGGACTATTGTATCGTCCAATCCAAATGTTATATACTTAATTTAATTCTTAAATATCAGGAGCCGCCTATGACCACCAAACAAATTGACTATTGCATCGAGGTCGCCCGCACTCTGAACTTCAGCCGTGCGGCTGATAATCTTTTCGTCAGCCAGCCGACATTCTCCTATCAGATAAAACTCCTGGAGGAAGAAGTCGGCTTTACCATCTTTGAGCGGAACGGCAAGGGCGCGGCGCTCACCCCTGCCGGTGCCCAGTTTGTGTCATTCCTGACCGGCATGCGCCAGGATCTGAAACGCGCCATTGAGCAGGGGCAGAACTTCAATGCCAAGTATAAGGACAGCCTCTCCATCTGTATGATGGTCCGGCAGGCGCTTTACTTTCTCCCCGAGGCCATGAAACTGTTTGAGGAGGTCTGCCCGAACGTGCAGGTTGTGCCGAGCTTCCGGTACGAAAACAGCATGGAGACATTCCTTCAGAATGAGACGGATATCGTTTTTGCCCTGAAGGAACAGACCCGCCAGGTGGCCGGCATACAAGTGCATGACCTTTTCGAGAGCCGGATCTACCTCATCACAGGCTGCGATGATCCTCTTGCCGGCAAAAACCTGATTCACGAAGAGGATCTCTACGGGCGCACTTTGATGGTCGGCGGAGGTTCGCCTCTGGCACTTCGCACCGTTCAGCACCGCCTCATAAGCTCCGGACGGATAGATTACTTTAACAGCGCCGACCATGACACGACTCTCACCAACGTGGCCGCAGGCCGGGGCGTCTGCCTGGCTCCCGGTTTTCTGAATGATCACAGCGGCCAGTTTGCGTGGATTCCGTTTGACTGCAAAGAAAGCTTTCTCTGTGTCGTATGCACGCATAAAGAAGATCAGCGGGAAAGCCTGAAAACCTTCCTGGACATTCTGAAAAAGCTCTACAGGGATGCCGTGGCCTTCCCCCTGTAAAGGATCATAGACAGAAGGTCCCGAACATTCCTGTACTCAGCTCTTCCTTTGATCAGGCATCGATCGTCGAGATCTTCAGTGTGATTTCTTCGAAGACATCGAGCAGAGCTCTGACTGTGTCCAGCGACGTGAAGATTGTCGTGTTGTTTTCGACGGCGCACATGCGGATCAGAGCGCCGTCGTTAGCTTCATCGGCGGACCGGATATTCCGCGTATTGACGACATAGGCGATATGACCCTGCCGGATCGCACCCGGAATATCATTCGGATCTTCACTGATCTTTTTGCGGACATGGGTGCGGATACCGTTTTTCTTCAGGAATTCCGCCGTCCCCTGTGTCGCTTCAATATTGAAGCCGAGATCGTAGAATCGGCGGATCAGCGGAAGCGCTTCTTCTTTGTCTCCATCCGCAATGGTTGCGAATACCGTGCCGTAATTGCGCAGTCTCATGCCGGAAGCCTGCAGCGCTTTATACAGGGCCCGGTAGAGCCGGTCGTCATAGCCGATGGCTTCACCGGTGGATTTCATTTCCGGTGACAGATAGGCGTCGAGGCCTTTGATCTTGCTGAAGGAGAAGACCGGAACCTTGACATAGTATCTCTTCTTCTCGTCCGGATACAGATCGAACAGCCCCTGTTCCTTGAGCGTCTTGCCGAGGATCACCTCTGTCGCGATATCGGCCAGCGGATAGCCGGTCGCCTTGGAAATGAACGGGACCGTGCGGGAAGAACGGGGATTGACCTCAATGACATAGACATTCTCATCTTTATCGACAATAAACTGAATGTTGTAGATGCCGATGATGCCGATGCCAAGGCCCAGTTTCTTCGTGTACTGCAGGATCGTGCCCTTGACCTTATTGGAAATCGAGAATGCCGGATAGACCGAAATCGAGTCGCCGGAATGAATCCCGGTGCGCTCAACCAGTTCCATGATGCCCGGGATAAAGACATCTCTGCCGTCGCACACCGCGTCGACTTCGACTTCTTTACCGCCGATATATTTATCTACCAGGACCGGCTTTTCTTCATCGATTTCAACGGCCGTCTTCAGATAATGTCTGAGCTGCTCTTCGGTTCCCACGATCTGCATGGCTCTGCCGCCGAGGACGAAGGAGGGACGGACAAGAACCGGGTAGCCGATTTCAGCCGCTGCCGCGATGCCGTCTTCGATCTTTGTGACGGCCTTTCCTGTAGGCTGGGGAATGGCCAGTTCTTCCAGTACTTTTTCAAAACTGTCACGGTTTTCAGCTCGCTCGATGGCTTCGACGCTGGTGCCGATGATATTGACGCCGCGCTTCATGATCGGCTCCGCCAGATTGATCGCCGTCTGTCCGCCCAGAGAGGCAATGACGCCGACCGGGTTTTCAAACAGAACAACATTCATGACATCTTCCGGCGTCAGTGGTTCGAAATACAGTTTATCCGCAGTCGTATAGTCGGTGGAAACGGTTTCCGGGTTGGAATTGATGATGATTTCTTCATACCCCGCTTTGCCGATGGTCTGAACGGCATGCACGGTGGAGTAGTCGAATTCGACACCCTGGCCGATACGGATCGGACCGGCACCGAGCACGACGATCTTCTTTTTGTCTGAAAGCCGGGATTCATTCTCGCCGGTATAGGAAGAATAGTGGTAGGCAATATACTTGCCGGAGTGCAGGGTATCGACCATGCGGAAGACCGGGAACAGCTTGTTCTCTTTCCGCATATTGAATACGGAGATCTCATCCGTGTTCCACAGTCTGGCGATAAACGCATCGCAGAACCCCATTTTCTTGGCTGCCTTCAGTGTTTCAAGGGAATTCTTATTGGCCGCAAGCGTGCGTTCCATTGCGACGATCCCGGCGATGGATTCCAGGAACAGCATCGTGATCATTGTGATCTCATGGATCTTTCCAAGAGGCACATCTCTGCGGATCAGTTCGGTCACCGCGAAAATATTGTCGTAGCGGAATTCCGATACATATTGCAGCAGTTCATCGGTCGTAAAGGCATCGAATTTTGCAGAATACAGATGATTGACTCCCGTTTCCAGTGAACGGACGGACTTGAGCATGCATTCTTCCAGATTGGACCCGATGCCCATGACCTCGCCGGTCGCTTTCATCTGAGTACCGAGTTGATTCGGTGTATTCGGGAATTTATCGAACGGGAAGCGCGGAAATTTGGCAACGATGTAATCCAGACTCGGTTCTTTGTCGGCCGTTGTTCCGGCCGCTTCGATTTCTTCCAGGCCCATGCCCATCGCGATCTTCGCACTGACTCTGGCGATCGGA
>CACXFK010000123.1 GCA_902766945.1 uncultured Lachnospiraceae bacterium
CGGAGGGCAAAGGACGGATCCGCATGCTCTCGGACGCTGAGCTGGCTGCATTTTCAGGACAGATGGCGCTCATACTGAAGTCCGGCATTTCGGCATTTGAAGGCATCTCGATCATGAGGGAGGACGCCGCGTCGGAGGATGACCGGGCCATACTGAACCGCATCTACTCGGAAATGGAAACAAGCGGCTTCTTCGCCTCTGCCCTGAAAGCAGCAGGTGTTTATCCGGATTATTATGTCAATATGGTTGAGATCGGCGAGCGCACGGGCAATCTCGATACCGTGATGCGGTCGCTGGAGACGCACTATGACCGGGAAGCGGCCATCAAAAAGAGCACCCGGAACGCAGTCTTCTATCCTCTCATACTGGCGGCGATGATGTTCGTCGTCATCGTTGTGCTGCTCGTAAAAGTCATGCCTGTCTTCAATGACGTATTCCTCGGCCTCGGCGCCGAGATGACCGGACTGCCGGCCGTTCTTATGAATCTGGGCGGCGTGATCCGGAACAGTGCGGTCGGTCTTGTGATCGTCCTTTGCGTCGTGATTCTCCTGATCTATCTGGCGACCCGGACCGGGAAGGGCCACGCCGTGGTCAAAAAGCTGGGCCGGCACATCCCGTCGGTGCGCTCTTCCAACCAGGCGATCGCGTCCTGCCGCTTCGCGGATGCGATGTCGATGACCCTCTCGGCCGGCCTGACGCCCGAAGAAAGCGTGGAACTCGCGGAGACGCTGAATGAAGATCCGGATTTCCGGGTCCGGCTTGAGACATGCCGCAAGGATATGGCGGACGGAAAGAGATTTTCGGACTGCCTGCATGACAGCGGCATTTTCTCCGGTGTCTACGCGCGCCTTGTCTCCATCGGCGGAAAGACCGGCATGATGGACGAGGTGATGGCGCAGATCGCCGATATGTACCAGGAAGAGATCGATGCGCGGCTGAATAACCGGCTTGCCGTGATTGAACCGGCGCTCGTCATCGTTGTGTCGGCGGTCATCGGAGTGATCCTTCTCTCCGTGATGTTCCCGCTTCTCGGCATTATGAGTTCGATCTGACAGGAGGTACGCATTTGAACCGCTTTAACCAGGTAGGAAAGCTGAAGAAGAAAGACGGGGGGATCCTTGTGCCGGTCCTTACGTTTGTCATGGTCATCGCGGTCTTTGCGGCCGGAATCTCGTCGATCGGAAGCGGCACGGAGAAGAGGCAGAAAGAGTCCCTCGAAAATGCCCTGACCCGCTGTATCACCGAGTGTTACGCCGAGGAGGGCCATTATCCGGAGGATGTGTTTTATCTGCAGAAGCATTACGGGCTCCAGTATAATGAGAGGCGTTTTTATGTCGAGTATGTGACGGGCGGTGCCAACATGCGGCCGGAATTTACCGTGATCGACAGAGGGGAGGGCTCATGATCAAGTCTTCAGCATCGGATCGCCGGGCCCGGATCGAGTTTCTGTTCCCGATCGTGCTCTTCCTCGTCTTTGCGCTCAGCGCGATCACCGTGATCCTCTTTGCGGCAAGAGTTTACCGGGAAGAGGTGACGAGGTCGCAGCAGCATTATACGACGCGCACATCGCTTGAATATCTGACTCAGAAGATTCACCGCAGTGACATGAATGACGCGGTGTACGTATCTTCCTACGACGGCCACAGCGCCCTGGTCCTTCTGGACAGGACGTCGGATGCGGGCTACGAGACCATCATCTACTGTGCGGACGGGTTTCTGCGGGAGCTGTATACGCGGAAGGGAAGTACTTTTGACGCCGGCGCGGGCTCGGAAATCATCGCGCTTGCCGGCTTCGACGTGGAACTGATCAACGATCACCTGATCCGGCTGAGCTGCACGGATCAGAACCAGCAGACGGAATCCGCCCTCGTACAGATACGAAGCACGATGGATATGTAAAGTATGGCAGAGAATGTGAAGACGTCCAGAAACAGAATATCGTCCTCCAATCTCTTTTTGATGGAGATGATCGTCTCGCTCCTGATTTTTTCAGTGGCGAGCGCTGCCTGCGTGTCGATCTTCATGCAGTCTCATAAGATGAGCAAGCGCGCGGCGCTCCTCAACTATGCGGCGGACCGCGCTTCTTCGACGTCCGAGCTGATCCGGAGCTGCAGCACGATCGGGGAGATCGCGGATGCGCTGTTTCAGGAGTATCCGCTGGCCGCCATTTTCACGTATGGCGAGAAGGCCGAGCCGGGCGTACCGCCTCTCTTCGAGCCGTTTGAACTGTCCGCTTCGATCTGGTTCGATGAGGCGGGGGCAAACTGCGGGGAGGAGCTGGCGGCATTTTCCATGAGTGTGACGCTCTCGAGGGACGACGCCCTGATCAGCGGCCGGATCGTCTGCGAAGCCGTTTCGGACGACGAGAGCGAGCCGGACGTGTACTGCAGGATTCCGG
This sequence comes from uncultured Lachnospiraceae bacterium, assembly GCA_902766945.1. Classification (GTDB taxonomy): domain Bacteria; phylum Bacillota; class Clostridia; order Lachnospirales; family Lachnospiraceae; genus Chordicoccus. The sequence goes on from CACXFK010000123.1 coordinate 2,399, forward strand.
TCAGTCACTATGCAGGAGGGGCGCCGTGATGAAGAAGGGACAGGATGCAAGACCGCACACGTTCGGACTGTCGCTGCTGTTTGTCGTCATGCTGGTGCTCTGTCTGATGACATTTGCCGCGATCTCGGTGGCCGAGGCGCGGAACGATCTGACCGGTGCGGAGAAAAAGCTGGATAAGCTCAAAGCGTATAATGCCGCGGAGGACGCGGCGGAGCTGGCCATCGCCGATTATACGGCCGGCGCGGAACTTGATCCGGACAGCGCGCCGGAAATGCTGGATTTTGCCGTGGCCGTGGACGAGAACGACGAGCTGCGCGTCACGGCCGTGCTCAGGCACGACGAAGAGACCGGGCATATCTGGTATGCGGTGACGCGGTGGCAGATCGCGCAGACGGCTTCATGGAATGCCAATACGACGATCGACGTCCTGCCGGACGGGCGGATCGGATGGTGAGGTGCCGTACGGGCGGATCGAGTGATGAGACGCCGGACGGGCGGATCGGATGGAGTGATGAGACGCCGGACGGGCGGATCGGACGGATCGGACGGTGAGGTGCCGGCGGTGAAATGACCGTGATCGACGTCCTTGCGGGCGGACGGATCGAGTGGTATGATCAAGATCGGATGATTATGATGAGGTAGCAGATATGACTATTTCAGAGATATTGCAGAAAGCAATTATGGAGAGCGCCTCGGACGTCTTTATCGTGGCCGGTCTCGGATTGTCCTTCAGGAAACATGGCGTGATCATTCTCGAGGAAACCGAGAAGCTGATGCCGCGCGACACGGAGCGGCTGGTTCGCGAGATTTATCATCTGGCGGACGACAGAGACATTTCCATCCTGCTGAAAAAGGGCGACGACGACTTTTCGGTCGCGATCCCGTCACTCAGCCGATTCCGCGTCAGTACTTATAAACAGAGAGGTTCTCTTTCCGCCGTCATCCGGATCATATCGTTCCAGATGCCGGATCCGGAGAAGCTCGGCATCCCGCAGTCGATCATCCGGTTCGGGAACCAGTCCAAGGGCATGGTGCTCGTGACGGGGCCGGCCGGGTCAGGCAAGTCGACGACGCTTGCCTGTATCATCGACGCGATCAACCGCACGCGCAGGGCGCATATCATCACGCTGGAGGATCCGATCGAGTACCTGCACCGCCACGTGAACAGCATCGTCAGCCAGCGCGAGATCGATGTGGACACGGAGAGCTATGTGACGGCGCTCCGGGCGGCGCTCCGGCAGAGTCCGGACGTCATCCTGCTCGGCGAGATGCGCGACTATGAGACGATTTCGGTCGCGATGACCGCTGCCGAGACGGGGCATCTGCTCTTCTCCACGCTGCACACGCTCGGCGCGTCCAGCACGATCAACCGGATCATCGACGTATTTCCGGCGGAGCAGCAGCACCAGATCGCGATCCAGCTCGCGACGGTCCTCGACGCGGTCGTGTCGCAGCAGCTGATCCCGACGAAGGACGGGACGGTCGTGCCGGCCTTTGAGATCATGGTCGTAACGCCCGCGATCCGCAATATGATCCGCGAGAACAAGGTGTACCAGATCGACGGATTCATCAATTCGTCCGGCACCCTGATGATCTCCATGGACAATTCGCTCCTGAGGCTTTACCAGCAGGGGCGCATCACGAAAGACACGGCGATCGCCTTTGCGACGAATCCGGAGATGCTTGCGAAGCGGCTCATATAGGAGTGAAAAGGAGTTAAACGGATAAAACGGGGTCAGACCCCGTTTTATTTATACAATAAGAGTTAAAAACCCTGAACGGGGTCTGACCCCGTTCAGGGTTTTTAACTTCAGTTCTCACCCACAATCGGTGTCCAGTATTC
>CACXFK010000124.1 GCA_902766945.1 uncultured Lachnospiraceae bacterium
AAAACAGCGAGAGCAGCACGCCGATCATGCGCCCGGAGGAAGCCGCCAGGATGGCGGTCGCCGAGGCACACGGAGTGCCCTATGAGCTGGGCCGGGACGAAGACCTGTCCCGCGAGACACTTCACGAACTGCCGGAAGGCGTCTCTGACGAAGACATGATCCGCATGTACGAGAGCGATGAGGCGGTCCGCAAAGAACTTCTGGTTTCGTCTGACGACCAGACCGAGATTCCGGAAGAAGAGAGCAGGGAAGTCCTGATGGATCTTTCGGATTACTCCGACAAGGAGTCGGCGGAAGGCCGCTCGATCATCGACAGCATCATGGGCGAGCCTGATGTCTTCACGACGATTCCGGTCGAGGGCCGGCAGCTCACAGAGCCTGAAAAGAAGGCGATGTCTTACTTCGCCTCGATTCCGGGCGTGGACTATCAGGTGACCAGCGCGCTGGCGGATGTACACAACAACTGCGGCGACAAGACGTCCAGAAGCGGAAATATCGCGATCATGGGCCGTCAGGGCTCAGGCAAGACCCGTCTTGCGGAAGGCCTGATCCTGATGATCTGCATGCACCTCAACATCAAGGCCGCCAAGGTCGGCCGCATCGTGTCGGAGCAGTTCAACAAGAAGGATCCCGCGCAGGTCGTCGGCCAGATGGCAGGCGGATTCCTCATCATCGAGGCCGCGGGCGGGCTGAGCGACGAGGCGATCGATAAGCTGAACCAGGCGATGGAATTCCGCACGGATGATCTCGTGGTCATTCTCGAAGACGAGAAGGCGGATATGAAGGTGCTGCTCGACAAGCATCCGGCATTTGCCGAGAAATTCACGTCGAGGATCACGGTGCCGGTGTTCACAAATGACGAACTCGTGACATTTGCCCGCGCATACGCAAAGGAAGAAGGCTACAAGTTCGATGAAATGGCGACGCTCGCCCTGTACACGATGATCGGTGACAACCAGCGCGACACGGAACCGATGACGGTCGGCAAGGTGCGCGAGCTCGTTGACAAGGCGATCGAGCGGAACAGCCGGAAGCTGTTCGGAAAAACAACGGATAAGGAAGACGGGCGGATTGTCCTCATGGAGAAGGATTTTAATTTCTGACCCGTTCCGGCAGGATCCGTCATGAATGAAACTAAGGTGAAAGGGACAGGCAGCTGTCCCTTTTTGCAGGTCCGGCTGCACAGGCCGGATCTATATGAGGATTGAAAAATGGAGCCATATCTCGGCAATCCCGCCTATACGATTGCGGTCCTGAAGAGCCACGGCATCAGTGCGCGGAAACGGTTCGGGCAGAATTTCCTGATCGATCCGGGCGTGCTCAGCGATACGGTGGAGGCAGCCGGCATCGGGCCGGATGATACGGTGATCGAGATCGGGCCGGGGATCGGGACGCTGACGCAGTATCTGGCGTCGCGCGCCGGCAAGGTGATCGCGGTGGAGATCGACCGCTCGCTTGAAGACGTGCTTGCGGATACCCTGAGCGGCTGGAAAAATGTCCGGATCCTGTGGGGCGATATCCTGAAGACGGATCTGGCCGCGATCGTTCGGGACGAAAATGAAGGCCGCCCGGTCAAGGTCGCCGCCAATCTCCCGTACTATATCACGACGCCGATTATTATGAAGCTGCTCGAGGGGGACGCGCCGGTTTCCGGCATCACGGTCATGGTGCAGAAGGAGGTCGCGGACCGCATGCAGGCCGGACCCGGAACGAAGGATTATGGCGCGCTGTCGCTGGCGGTACAGTATTACGCGATGCCTGAGTGCGTCCGGATCGTGCATCCGTCGTCCTTTGTGCCGCAGCCCGGAGTGGACAGCGCGGTCATGCATCTGGAAAAGTATGAAGAGCCGCCGGTCCGCGTACTGGATGAGAAGCTGCTGTTTGCGCTCATCCGGGCGTCATTTAACCAGAGAAGGAAGAAGCTCGTGAACGGTATTTCGTCGGGGGCCGGCCTTCCGGTCTCGAAGGAACAATCGGAGACGGCGGCAGCGGCGTGCGGATTCCGGGCGGATGTGCGCGGGGAAATGCTGACGCTTGCGGAGTTTGCCGCGCTGTCGGACGCGCTGACCGGGATGGGCGTTAAGATGTGAGGCGCGCTGT
>CACXFK010000125.1 GCA_902766945.1 uncultured Lachnospiraceae bacterium
GAGAACCTGAAGGGCGTGGAAGATGATCCGAGGCATATCTTCGTGCAGGGCGATATCCGCGACAAAGCGCTTGTGTCCGAACTGATCGCGAAATATGACCCGGATTATGTGATCAATTTCGCGGCGGAGAGCCATGTGGACCGCAGCATCGCCAATCCGGAGATCTTTGTCGAGACCAACGTGCTCGGCACCGTCAATCTTCTTCAGTGCTGCAAGGAAGCGTGGTATGATGCGGCGGCAAAGACCTGGAAGGAAGGCAAAAAATATCTTCAGGTGAGCACGGACGAAGTCTACGGCGCGCTCGGGGCGGAAGGCTACTTTACGGAGACGACGCCGATCAACCCGCACAGCCCGTATTCGTCCTCCAAGGCGTCGGCGGATCATTTCGTCAGGGCCTTCCATGATACATACGGCATGCCGATCAACATCACAAGGTGCAGCAACAACTACGGGCCTTATCAGTTCCCGGAGAAGCTGATCCCGCTCATGATCAACAATGTCAAGCATCACAAGCAGCTCCCGGTCTACGGCGACGGCATGCAGATCCGCGACTGGCTGTATGTCGAGGACCACTGCAAGGCCATCGATATGGTGGCGAGCGGCGGCAAGATCGGCGAGGTGTATAATGTCGGCGGCCACAATGAGAGACCCAACATTTTCATCGTGAAGACGATCATCTCGCAGCTGCATGACCGCCTCCAGGACGAAGGCATCAGCGAGGAGCTGATCAAGCACGTGGAAGACCGTCTCGGCCATGACCGCCGGTACGGCATCGACCCGTCCAAGATCAAGGCGGATCTCGGCTGGTATCCGGAGACGACATTTGAAGTCGGCATCGTGAAGACCATCGACTGGTATCTTGAAAATGAAGACTGGATGGAACGCGTGACATCCGGAGCCTATCAGAGTTACTACGAGACCATGTACCAGGCGAAGAAGGAGCTTTCCTGATATGAAGGTATTTGTGACGGGAGTCGGCGGGCAGCTCGGACATGATACGGTCCTTGAGCTGACAGGCCGGGGACACGAAGTAGTCGGATCCGATATCCAGGACGTATACAGCGGCGTGCCGGACAAAGCGGCGGAAGTGCCGTATGTGCAGCTGGATATCACGGACCGCGGCGCTGTGATGAAGACGATCACGGATCTGAAGCCCGACGCGGTCATTCACTGCGCGGCGTGGACGGCGGTGGACGCGGCCGAGGACGAGGAAAACCGTGAGAAGGTGGACCGGATCAATCATCTCGGCACACAGTATATCGCGGAGGCGGTGAAGGCGGTCGACGCGAAGATGATCTACATTTCCACGGATTATGTGTTCGACGGACAGGGCGAGCGGCCGTGGGAGCCGGACGACAAGTGTTTTGCTCCGCTCAACGTGTACGGCCAGAGCAAGCTGGACGGCGAGCTCGCTGTCGCAGAGACGCTGGAGAAATATTTCATCGTGCGGATCGCGTGGGTGTTCGGCCTGAACGGCAGGAACTTCATCAAGACGATGATCAATGTCGGAAAGACGCACGATACGGTTCGTGTCGTAAATGACCAGATCGGGACGCCGACGTATACGCTGGATCTGTCCAGACTGCTGGCGGATATGATCGAAACAGAGAAGTACGGTTTTTATCATGCCACCAACGAAGGCGGGTACATCAGCTGGTATGATTTCTGCTGCGAGTTTTACAGGCAGTACGGCCTGAAGACCGAGGTGGTACCGGTGACGACGAGCGAGTACGGACTCAGCAAGGCGGCAAGGCCGTTTAACTCCAGGCTGGATAAGTCCAAGCTTGTGAAGGAAGGATTTGAACCGCTTCCGGCATGGCAGGATGCGGTGAAGAGATATTTAGAGGAGGCGGAGCTGTAAGATGGGCCAGATTAAGGTGACAAAGGATCTCGACGGGATCAGCGGGCTGTATCTCATTGAACCGGCCGTTCACGGCGACTCCCGCGGGTATTTTATGGAGACCTATTCCCAGCGGGATATGGAAGAAGCCGGGATTGACATCGTCTTTGTGCAGGACAATCAGAGCATGAGCACGAAGGGCGTCCTTCGCGGGCTTCATTTTCAGAAACAGTTTCCGCAGACGAAGCTCGTCCGCGTGATCCGGGGCGAGGTGTATGACGTCGCGGTGGACCTGCGGGCCGACTCCCCGACCTACGGGAAGTATCACGGCGAGATCCTGACCGCGGAAAATAAAAAGCAGTTTCTGATTCCGCGCGGGTTTGCGCACGGGTTCCTGGTCCTTTCGGATGAGGCGGAGTTCTGCTATAAGTGCGATGATTTTTATCATCCCAATGATGAGGGAGGCATGGCCTGGAATGATCCGGAGATCGGGATCGAGTGGCCGAAGCTGACCGGGACTTATCCGGGGTCGGCGTCCGGGGAAGGGTATTTTGTGGACGGTGCGCCGCTGCTTCTTTCCGAGAAGGATCAGAAATGGCTCGGAATCAGGGAGACGTTTAAATTCTGACAGGGCTCTTGAAGCGTCAGAAAGAGTCTGCGGAAGCGGCAGACACATATGCGATGCGGCAATAACGAAAGGGGCTTACAAGGATGAAAGGAATTGTTTTGGCGGGCGGTTCGGGAACGAGGCTGTATCCGCTGACGAAAGTGA
>CACXFK010000126.1 GCA_902766945.1 uncultured Lachnospiraceae bacterium
ATCAGTCGGGGCAGCGGGATTTGAACCCACGACCTCTTGACCCCCAGTCAAGCGCGCTACCAAGCTACGCCATACCCCGATTGTGTCGCAATTGTTTCATCGGACACTTCACCTATTATGAAGTTATTTCGCCGGTTTGTCAATTCTTATCAAAGATTTCATAATTTTTTTCTGCGGTTCGTGGTATAATCGAGGAAATCGTTTAAGTTATGAAAAGGAGGCTATACCATGAATCCATCGCTTATGATTTTCGGCATCATCATTGCGGTCATTATCCTGTGGCTCCTTCTGGCCAATATCCGGGTTGTCCCTCAGGGGCAGGCCTACGTGATTGAGAATCTGGGCAAGTTCAAGACGGTCTGGGATGCGGGTCTGCATCTGAAGGTCCCGTTCTTTGAGCGGATTGCGAAGAAGGTTTCCCTGAAAGAGCAGGTACTGGACTTCCCGCCGCAGCCGGTGATCACAAAGGATAACGTCACGATTAACATCGACTCCGTCGTGTTCGCCCGCGTCTTTGATCCGAGGCTGTATACCTACGGCGTCGAGAGCCCGATTGCCGGTCTTCAGAATCTTTCGGCTACAACGCTCCGTAATATCATCGGCGAGCTGGAACTGGACCAGACCCTGACCAGCCGTGACCAGATCAATGCCAGACTTGCGGCGGTTCTGGACGAAGCGACGGATCCCTGGGGCATCAAGGTTACCCGCGTCGAGCTGAAGAACATCCAGCCGCCGAAGGAAATCGAAGAAGTCATGACCAAGCAGATGCGTGCAGAGCGCGAGAGACGTCAGACGGTTCTTGAGGCCCAGGCGCATCAGGAAGCGGTCGTATCCCGTGCAGAAGGTGATAAGCAGGCGAAGATCCTCGCCGCGCAGGCGGAGCGTGACGCCCAGATCGCCCTTGCCGAAGGCCGCGCAAAGTCGATCGAGCTTGTCTATCAGGCTGAAGCGGAAGGTCTTGAACGGCTGAACGCCGCGCGCATCAGCGAGCCGGTCCTGAAGCTTAAAGGACTTGAAACCCTGAAGGATGTGGCGGACGGCCGCGCGACGAAGATCTATATGCCGAGCGATATCGCACAGGCTGTTTCGTCTCTCGGTCTCGCAGGCGAGGCTCTCGGAATCGGAGATGCGACGAAAGTCGACAAGTCCCCGAAGCCAAAGAAACAGGCGGCCACGGATCCCTGCTGCGATGACGACGAAAAAGGCGCAGGCGGGCGCGAAGCAGCCTATACTTCCGCCGCGATCAACCTCGATGTGTCCGGCCGCAGCTCATTCAACCCTGAACAGGATGCCTGATCAGGAAAGAGCAGACGAAACAGGACCATGTTTTACAGAAGCTGCCGTTAAGGCAGCTTCTTTTTTAAATCCGTACAGCACGCACAGATGATTCGTGTTATACTGTTAAACGAGCGCGCCTGCCCGGCAGGCGAAAAGACAATCAGAAAGGATTCATAAACCGATATGGAACGTTTGAACGCATGGAATACTTACGACCTGAAAATGCAGAAGCAGTGCGATGAGTTCGCGGCCGATTACATCCGGTTTTTAAATGAGTGCAAGACGGAGAGAGAATGCATCGACCGTGTCGTAAATGATATCGAGACGGCGGGATACGTCGAGCTTTCAAGAGCAATCGAAGAGGGGAAGAGCCTGAAACCGGGCGATAAAGTGTACAGTGTCTGGATGAATAAATCCATCGTGATGTTCAGGATCGGGACGGATCCGATCGAACAGGGCATCAACATCCTCGGCGCCCACATTGATTCTCCGAGGCTTGACGTCAAGCAGAATCCGCTCTATGAGGATTCCGGCATCGCCTATCTGGATACGCATTACTACGGCGGCATCAAGAAATATCACTATGTGGCTCAGCCGCTCGCCCTTCACGGCGTGGTCGTCAGGAAAGACGGACAGACCGTGATCATCAATATCGGCGAGGATCCGGACGATCCCGTTTTCTTCGTCTCCGATATCCTGATCCACCTTGCGCAGGACCAGCTCAAAAAAGAAGGGTCCAAGGTTGTCGAGGGCGAGGATCTGGATCTCATCATCGGCTCGATGCCGGTCCGGATCGACGCGGAATCGAAAGCCGGCAGCAAGGACAAAGAAGCAGCTAAAAAGGACGCCGTCAAAGAGGCGGTGCTCGCCATTTTAAAAGAACAGTACGGGATCGATGAAGCCGACTTTGAATCCGCTGAGCTCGAGATCGTGCCGGCCGGCAAAGCACGCGAAGCGGGCCTGGATCGGAGTATGATCCTCGGATACGGACAGGACGACCGCGTCTGCGCGTATCCTTCCCTGATGGCGATGCTTGATTCCGCGGATCTTAAGAGGACCGGGTGCTGCCTGCTCGTGGATAAAGAGGAGATCGGCTCGGTCGGCGCCACCGGCATGAGATCGCATTTCTTTGAAAATGCACTGGCCGAGCTCATGAATCTGTGCGGAGATTATTCCGAACTGAAGCTGAGACGGGCTCTTGCAAACAGCTGCATGCTTTCTTCGGACGTCAGTGCGGCTTATGATCCGATCTACGCGTCCTTCTTTGATAAGAAAAATGCAGCGCTCATGGGGTGCGGCATGGTCTTCAACAAGTTTACGGGATCCCGCGGAAAGTCCGGCTCGAATGACGCCAATGCGGAGTATATCGCGCATCTGCGCGCCATTTTCGAGGAAGGAGATATCCGGACGCAGACCGCCGAGCTCGGAAAAGTCGACGTCGGCGGCGGCGGAACGATCGCTTATATCCTCGCGCTGTACGGCATGAATGTCATTGACAGCGGCGTCGCGGTCCTCAACATGCATGCGCCTTACGAGGCAACGAGCAAAGCGGATATCTATGAGGCTTACCGCGCGTATAAAGCATTTCTTGAGAAGGCGGATCTCAGAAACAGCTGAGCTCTTTCCTGAACGCAGATCAATCAGTTTTTAATGAGGGAACGCTTTTCGCGTTCCCGATGAAGTAAGGATCGTGAAGTATGGGCATGTCAGATTTTGAAGAAACGATCACGGGCGAAGTCATAAGCGACGCGGAGATTGAACACCCGGAAGATGAGAGCGCAAAGACCGACCCGGTTTCCCTGTCTCTCGGAAGAGAAGTTCGTGAGATCGTGAACGGGTCAAAAAAAGAGATGGAAACGGGGGATGAGGAACTGCCTCTCCCCGACTTTGATTTCCACGATGAGATGATCCAGATCGAGATGCTTTTTCAGAGTCACATTCTGTCGTTCGGGTACAAGGAATACACGCTTGAAAATTATGCGGACAAGCGTTTTTTCGCCGAGTGGAAAGCGCGCGAAGGCTGCCGTGACACGGATGAGATGCGCGCGGGTCTCAATATCGACGGGATCTTAAGAAGCGCTTCTCCGTCCGAAAGCGAAGTCCTGACGTATCTGCAGTATGTCCTGAATATCGCAGAGCTCTGCCGCCGGTCCTTTAATCAGGACGACGCGCAGGGATATGATTTTGATATAAGGAATTATACGCAGCTGCTCTCAAGAGTCCGGGATATCCTGAAAAAGCTTCATTATGACTACCGGTACGTGGAAGACAAGGAGTTTATATTTATCGTGCCGCATGACGTCACGATGGATGCCGCGATCCCGGACCGCCCGTTTGACCCGCTCTATGGCGCGATCACCGAATACCGGAGCACCTCGGCCGCCGGCAACCTTGTCAGAAAGAGAGAACTGCTCACCGAGATGGGCCGTACGATCGAGACCTATCCGGACAATCTGAAGCACGGCAACAATACGCTGTACAGCCGGATCGAATTCCTGCTCAATCACGTCAACATCCGCTACGACAACCGCGAAGGAGAAGAGCGGATCGAGCGGATTGCCGCGATGAAGGATGAGGAACTGGAAGACTGGTACGACGAGACGTACCGGATGCTGATCGTGCGCATCCTGGCGCATGAAAACCTCGAGCGCTTAAGCCGCGTGGATCAGCTTGCCTCCGAGTGCGGCACCGGCATCGAAGAAGTGACGGCGGAAGAGATCGCGTCACTCCTGAACGGGCTTTCCGGAAATGAAGAGGCATCCGGTCAGACGCCTCAGCGTCATCCGTCCGAAGCGCTGTACCGCAGTGAGACGGAAGCACCGGCCGGCGGCGATGCACAGAAGGATCGTCATGTGATCCCCAAAGTGATCGCGGCGGTCATTCTGGCCGATATTCTGTTTATTGTGTTCTTGTTGTATTATTTTCACCTGTTTTAACTGCAGGCTTGTTTTCGTATGATATCTGAATCGGTTATCCGAAGAAAAAAACAGCGCACCACGCATCCTGCGCTCACGGCATTTCTGCTTAATCTGGCACTGGGCATACTGGCATTTTCATGGACGATGATCCGTCAGAAAGGCCTCTTCTCTGTGGCAGGGGATTTTAACGTGCAGCAGATTCCATTTGCCATGTATGCAAATGATGCGGTCAAGTCAGGTCAGGTGATCTGGGACTGGTCCCTTGACCTCGGATCCAATTTCATCGGAGGGATGACCTTCTATATTCTCGGCAACCCTTCTTTCTGGCTGTCGCTGCTGTTCCCCGCCGACGCGTTCATGTATGTGGTCGGCTGGATCTATATCCTGAAATACGCGGTGGCCGGAACGACTTCCTTCATCTGGATCCGGCGCTATGTCCGGGACGACAGGCATGCGCTCATCGCGAGCGTGATGTACGCGTTTTCGGGCTTTATGAGCGAAAATCTGCTGTTTTACCATTTTCATGATGTGGTCGCGCTGTTCCCGCTTCTCCTGATTACGTTTGACGACCTGATGGAGAAGAAGCGCCGCGGACCGTTCATCTTCGCGGTCTGCCTGAATGCGGTCGTGAACTATTTCTTCTTTTTCGGGGATGTGTTTTTCCTGATTGCTTATTTCATCCTGCGATATGTGATGGAAGATGGAAGGCAGGTATGGAAACGCCTTCCCGGCATCCTGCTTGAAGGAACGCTCGGCGTGCTGCTCGGCATGGTGCTGCTTTTGCCGTCTGTCTTCTTCACGATGCAGAATCCCAGGGTCAAGTTCGACTATATGGGAAATAACGCCCTTGTGTTTACGGCGGAGCGCTATCTGTATATCCTGAAGGCGCTTGTCTTCCCGGGCGAGGTGATGTCCGACCAGAGCGCCGTCATCGAGCACAATTTCTCGTCGTGCGCGGCGTATATTCCGATGGCCGGCATGGTGCTGGTGATCGCTTTCCTGATCCATCATAAGAAGCACTGGATCCGGAGAATGCTGATCTGGTGCCTCGTCATGGCGGTTGTGCCGATCCTGAACGCGGCGTTTTCGCTGTTTGCCGGACTGTATCACCGCTGGTTCTATATGCCGGTGCTGCTGTTTGCCCTGTGCGGCGCATGCATCCTGGATGATCTCGAAAATGACGCGCAGGTCTGGGAAGAACCGACCCCTGCCGAGATGGCGGTGACAAAAGCCACGATCATCTGGGGCCTGATCACGGTCGGTTTTATCGCGTTCATGATTTTTGTTCCGTGGAGCAGTTCGGAAACGACCCGGATCTTCCGCGAAGACGTGTTTGCCGCATGGTCCTCAGTGAGCGCGGGCGGCACGATCCTGACCTGGCTCGTCCTGACCCGCCTGAAAACCGGCCGCCGGCTTCTCTTTTCGGTGGGCGTCTGCCTGTTTGCCGTCGGCACATCGGCCGGGACGCTGGTTCTTTATCAGATGGCAAATGGCGAACTGGCGGACGGACTGCACGACCGGCTCGTGACGTCTGCGGAGTTTGAGGATCCGGGGCCGTCCTACCGGTTTGCCAATCACGACAATCCGGAAACGCTGACGCACGGCTTCCAGTCTACCGCCAATTTCTGCAGCACGGTGTCCGGCTCCATTTTCACGCTGTATGAATCGCTCGGCCTGAAGCGGGACGTCAAGTCTCCGACGCCGCCGGCCGGATTTTACAATCTGATCTCGGCAAGGTATACGTTTGAGACGGAAGAGAAGGATGACGCCGGTACGTTTTTGAGAAAGGTCGAAGGAGAGAAGAAGACCTATTACCTGTATGAGAATCCGGATGTCCCGCCGATCGGCTTTACGTATGACACGTATATGACGGCTTCTGATTTTGCGGAAACGGATCCGGATGAGCGCGCGATCATCATGCTGAAGACACTCGTAGTGCCTGATGACGCGGAGGAAACCGTGCGCGGCGTGCTTCGCCCTTATGACGAAGACACGGACGGCTATGCGGATGAGGAGATGCTGTCTTCGATCAGTTCGGCTCATCTTAAGGAGTGCTCGGAAAATGTCGTCCGCACGACATCTTCTTACGCGTCCGAAATCACGGCGGATCAGGAGAAGTACGCATTTTATTCGATCCCGTTCGACAGCGGATGGAAGGCATATGTGAATGGAAATGAGGAGGATATCCTCGATATCAACGGCTTTATGGCGGTCCGAATCGGAGGCGGGACAAACCGGATCGAGTTCCGGTATACCGTCCCGGGCCTCCGGGCCGGAATCCTGCTGACAGCGGCTTCACTCGTCATCTCCGTGATCTATATCCTGATCATGAGGAGACGAAAACCCGTGCGCAAATCATGATGCTTTTCGCCCGATACTCTGCTATAATGAATCCGTCTTTATGCTCTCAGTTCTTTCTGTCCTGAAGGAAGCTGATCAGCATGAGGACGGCCATAAAGGCCAGAGCCGCGCAGCCAAGGATCAGATCCTGCTGCATTTGCTGCTTTTTCTTTTTAAACATGGTCCGCACCCCCGCTTTCTTTTTTGTCATTATAGCGCAGCGCGGACACTAAGGCAAACAGACATGAAAGCATTCAGACGTTTTTTCTGGTTCGTGCCGACTGTCCTCTGGATGGTGCTCATCTTTCATCTGTCAGGACAGGAGGGTACCGCCTCGGCCGGATTATCTTACAAGGTGGCCGAAAAAACCGCGGTGATCCTGCATGAGACCGTCCTGCCGGACCGAAGCACGGACGAACTGATCACCCTGATCCATCCGGGGGTCCGGAAGGGCGCTCATATGACGGAGTACGCAGTCCTGTACACACTGCTGTTCCTGTCATTTTTCTTCTCGACGCTCGCGACGAGGAGTGCGGCGATCTCGATCGTCGTTTCATTTTTATACGCGTGTCTGGACGAGTTTCACCAGAGCTTCGTCGCCGGCCGTTCCGGAAATGCGATGGACGTCTGCGTCGACATGACCGGCGTACTGATCGCGGTAGCCATAATTCTCTTTATTTACAGCACCTGGCAGGGCTGGCATCTGGAAAGAGAGGAGACGCGCAGAGAACGGCTTGCGTCCGAAACGGAGGAACGCGTAAAGCAGGCGCGCATCGAAGGGGCGCATCTGGAGCGGGAGAGACTCCGCCGGGAAGCCATGAAATACAGATCCGGCAGTTCCAAAGAGGCGGAACCGGACCGGGATACGGACGCGGAACGGACGTACGTAAGAAGAAAGAATCACGATAAGCGATTTAAAAAGAGGAGAGAGAACAGCTTATGATCGAAGCGATCGGCGTAACATACAGAGTCGGGAAAAAGGCTCTTTTCGAAGATGTCAACATCAAGTTTACGGAAGGCAACTGCTACGGGCTGATCGGCGCAAACGGCGCCGGCAAGTCGACATTTCTCAGGATCCTGGCCGGACAGCTTGAGACCACCAAAGGCACAATCGCCGTGACCCCCGGCGACCGCATTTCCTTCCTGGAACAGGATCACTTCAAGTATGACGAGTACGAGGTGCTCGATACCGTCATCCTCGGAAATCCCAGGCTGTACCAAGTCATGAAGGAGAAAGAAGCCATCTACATGAAGGAGGACTTCACCGACGAAGACGGGATCCGGGCCTCCGAGCTCGAAGGTGAATTCGCGGAGATGAACGGCTGGGAGGCGGAGGCGGACGCCGAATCGCTTCTGAACGGCCTGGGCATCGAAACGGATCTGCATCATAAGGTGATGGGCACGCTGGAAGGTCCTCAGAAGGTGAAAATCCTTCTGGCACAGGCTCTGTTCGGAAATCCCGACATCCTGCTTCTCGACGAGCCGACGAACCACCTCGATCTCGACGCGATCGAATGGCTCGAGGAATTCCTGATCGGATTCAACAACACCGTGATCGTCGTGTCCCATGACCGGTACTTCCTGAATAAAGTCTGCACGCAGACGGCGGATATCGACTACGGAAAGATCCGCCTGTTCGCCGGAAACTATGATTTCTGGTTCGAGTCTTCCCAGCTTCTTGTCAAGCAGATGAAGGAGCAGAACCGCAAGAAGGAAGAGCAGATCAAGGAACTCAAGGAGTTCATCGCAAGGTTCTCCGCAAATGCGTCGAAGTCAAAGCAGGCCACGTCGCGCAAGCGCGCCCTTGAAAAGATCGAGCTCGAGACGATGGTGCCGTCCAGCCGGAAGTATCCGTACATCGACTTCCGTCCCGACCGCGAGATCGGCAACGACGTTCTGTTCGTGGAGCATCTCTCGAAGACGATTGACGGCGAAGTGATCTTTAAGGATCTGAATTTCATCATCGGGCGCACGGATAAGGTCGCATTTGTCGGCGGGAACGAGCGCGCCAAGACGACTCTTTTTGAGATTATTTCCGGAAGAATGGAGCCGGACGAAGGGTACTACAAATGGGGCATCACAACGTCCCAGGCTTACTTCCCGAAGGATTATTCGGATGAATTTGACAACGATCTGACGATCGCGGACTGGCTGACGCAGTACTCCGAAAATAAAGACACCACGTACGTGCGCAGCTTCCTCGGCCGCATGCTGTTTGCGGGAGAGGACGGGATCAAGCGCGTGCGCGTGCTGTCCGGAGGCGAGAAAGTCCGCTGTCTGCTCTCCAAGATGATGATTTCCGGCGCAAACGTCCTCATCTTTGACGAGCCGACCAATCACCTCGACATGGAAGCGATCACGGCGCTGAACAACGGCATGATCAAATTCCCGGGCGTGATCCTGTTTACTTCGCGCGACCACCAGATCGTCGAGTCAACAGCCAACCGCATCATGGAGTTTATGCCGGACGGATCGCTCATCGACAAGATCGGTACCTATGATGAATACCTGGCCAGCGATGCGATGGCCAAGAAGCGGCAGATCTATGTCGCCACAGCGGACCAGGAGGAAGACGACTGATCATGACACTTGTGTCGCAGGCTTCTTATGCGGTCTTGACGGCCGCCTGCGAGCTGCTCGTCTATTTCATCATGGGAGGCGTCGTGCCTTTTGCCGCCCGCGGTGAACAAAAGTCGTTTGCCGAGACTGTCTGCGCAGGCTATATCGTGACGACCGTCCTCGTCGAAATCCTCTGTCTGATCGGAATCAGGCAGGGGCTTTCGCTGACCCTTTTTTCCTATCTGGCCGCTACCGTGCTGTGCATCTTTATGGCCTCATCGATTGTTCTCAATTTCCCGTCCGTTTTCAGAGGCACATCGGCCGCTTCCGGCGGGATCCGTTTTTCGTTTCTTTTATTTCTTGCCTTTCTGCTTGCTTCCGGCTGCGCATTCCTTGCGGCGGTTCTTCCGTCTTCCGGTGATCCGGGGATGACGATTGCCCGGATGACGTCCGATCTGTATTCCGACACGATCGGACTTCGCGCTCCCGGGAGCGGCCGGACAGTGACGGCGGTGGCCGTGCCGGATTTCTTTTCAAAGTACTACATGTTCGATACGCTGGTCTGCAAGATCACCGGGCTTCATCCGATGACGGAGATGAAGGTCGTGCGCGCCGCCGTGACGTCGATCCTGTCCTCGATGGCGGCATACCGCATTTTCTTCCGCATCTTTGACCGTTCGGTTCCTAAAGCGGCCTGCGGGCTGATGCTGGCTCTTACAGCCGGTCTCTTTTTCCGGACGCCTTACACGCCGTCCGGCATGCTGTATTCGCAGGGATGGACCGGGCAGGCGGCATTTGCCTCGGTTCTTCTGCCGGTTCTGATCCTGACGGTTCTGGTGCTGCTTGACAATCCGGGGAACGGGAGGGCGGCGGCGCTTCTCATTATATCCGGGACGGCGGCCGTATCCCTGACGTTCATCGGCGCGGTAATCTGGCTCTTTGCCGTGGCCGCATGCGTGCTGCCGGTCTGTGCGGCCTCGAAAAAACCGGTGCTGCTTCTTCTGATCCCGGCGTCGGCGATCATACCGGCGGCCGTCATTATCATGGATCTCAATCTGAATCTGATCCCGGTTGCGTAAACCGGGTCTGCATTTGCGCAGTGAGAACGCAAATCTTTCTTCCGCGTGATTTTTGCATGAGGTGAACATGACGACATATGAACCGACTCAGTCGAGCCTTTCATTTCTGATCAGTACAATAAATGAATATCAGAGGCCTTCGTTCATGATGTATGCCGGAGCCGTTCTCCTGATTCTTGCCGCCGTTTTCGGAGGGCGGAAGATGAGATGCGCGTTTTTCTGGCCTTTCATACTGCTCGCGCTCACTGTTTTTAACCCGTATGTTTTTCCGATCCTTTTTATCGAACAGCAGGGACTTGTTGCGCAGTATTATTCATTTCTGTGGGCCGTTCCCGTTCTTCTTGCCGCGTCGGCCGGCGTTCTTGCCGTGGCGTTCCGTTTTAAGAAAAGATGGATCAGCGCCGCCATCATCATCGCATCGGCCGCGGCCGCCATTTTCTTCGGAACACCGGAGGTTTCATCCTACGTCGACATCATGCTTCCCGTGAATGCGATGAAGGCGGATGCCGAGCTCGTGACGCTCTGCGGATATATCATGGATCACAGTTTGTCGGAGTCTCCGCTCGTCGCGTTTGAAAGAGCGGATTTCGCTGAGGAAGCCATGGCTTATGACGCCGCGATCCGCATCTCGGGATTGCTGACGGAAGAGGGCGGCGAAGGAGACGGCGGGCTCCATTTTCAGGGAGAAGATTATGTCGTGATCGGGATGGGAAGCAAGGAAACAGAGGAGCTTTTGAAGGAGGCCGGATACCATTCCATCGCCCATACTCCGGACAGCCGCATCTTTGTGCCCGAAAGCTGAGCCTTTTCCGTGTTTTTTTCTACCAACATACACGCGTTTCATGGACAAAACCGAATGCCCCGTGCTATACTTTTCACAGCATGGACAAGTGCGGAAAGCGCACTTCTTCAGAGAAATAAAGGAGGATACAGTAACATGGCAAAAAGAAAAATGCTGACCATGGATGGTAACGAAGCTGCGGCTCATGCATCATATGCATTTACCGAAGTTGCGACTATCTATCCGATCACGCCGTCATCCGTTATGCCGGAGCATATGGATGAATGGGCGACAGCCGGCCGCAAGAATATCTTCGGTCAGGAAGTGCAGGTCACAGAGATGCAGTCCGAGGCGGGCGCGGCAGGTGCTTTCCACGGCTCTCTGGCGGCAGGCGCTCTGACGACCACATTCACGGCTTCTCAGGGTCTCCTTCTCATGATCCCGAACCTGTACAAGGTTGCCGGCGAGCAGCTCCCGGGCGTCTTCGACGTTTCCGCACGTGCGGTTGCAAGCCACGCGCTGAGCATCTTCGGCGATCATTCTGACGTGTATGCATGTCGTCAGACCGGCTGTGCGATGCTTTGCTCTTCTTCCGTTCAGGAAGTCATGGACCTGACACCGGTCGCTCATCTTGCCGCTCTTAAGGGCAGCATTCCGTTCATCAACTTCTTCGATGGTTTCCGTACATCTCACGAGATCCAGAAGATCGAGACATGGGATTATGATGATCTGAAGGATATGCTTGACATGGACGCCGTACAGCGTTTCCGTGACAAGGCTCTGAATCCGAATCATCCGCGTGAGATCGGTTCCGCTCAGAACCCGGATATCTTCTTCCAGGCTCGTGAAGCCTGCAACCCGTACTATGACGCCATGCCGGGCATCGTCCAGGAATACATGGACAAGGTCAATGAAAAGATCGGTACGGATTACAAGCTGTTCAACTACTATGGCGCTCCGGATGCCGAAAGCGTCATCGTGGCCATGGGCTCCGGCTGCGACACGATCGAAGAGACCGTCGATTACCTTATGGAAAAAGAAGGAGCGAAGGTCGGTGTCGTAAAGGTGCGCCTGTATCGTCCGTTCTCTGAGAAGGCTCTCATCGATGCGATACCGGATACGGTCAAGGTCATCAACGTCCTCGACAGAACAAAGGAACCGGGCTCCGAAGGCGAACCGCTCTTCCTCGACGTTGTGGCAGCTCTCCGCGACTCCAAGTTCAAGGATGTCAAGATCAACGGCGGCCGCTATGGTCTCGGATCCAAAGACACGGCTCCGGCTCAGATCAAGGCTGTTTTCGAAAACGTTGACAAGAGAGAGTTCACGATCGGCATCAACGACGACGTGACCGGACTTTCCCTTAAAGTCGGCGCTCCGCTGATCTGCACTCCGGAAGGCACGATCAACTGCAAGTTCTGGGGTATCGGCGCAGACGGCACGGTCGGTGCGAACAAGAACTCCATCAAGATCATCGGCGACAACACCGACATGTATGCTCAGGCATACTTTGATTATGACTCCAAGAAGTCCGGCGGCGTGACGATGAGCCACCTGAGATTCGGCAAGAAGCCGATCAAGTCGACTTATCTCATCAAGCAGGCTGACTTCGTTGCCTGCCACAACCCGGCTTATGTGACGAAGTTCAATATGGTTCAGGAACTGGTCGACGGCGGCACATTCCTTCTGAACTGCCCGTGG
>CACXFK010000127.1 GCA_902766945.1 uncultured Lachnospiraceae bacterium
CAGAATTGCACATTGGAAAGCAGCTTCGCTGCTGTGCAATTCGCGCACGATTCCTCTTCGAGAATCGTGATTTACATCTCACATCTGTAAACAGGATCCTGTCATGGACGTTTTGTCCGTGACAGGATTTTAACCAGAAGTCAATCAGACACTTTGGAGGAAATCAAGTATGGCTGTTATTACCATAGACGGCGTCAGACTCGAAGTGCCGGATGGAAAGAACGTACTCGAATGCGCACTTGACGCCGGGATCTACATCCCGCATCTGTGCCATCACAAGGACCTTGCTCCGCTCGGCTCCTGCCGCATGTGCATCGTCGAGGTCGAGGGCGAGGAAAAACCGGTTCCATCCTGTAAGCTTCAGGCAAAGGACGGCCTCGTGATCCGCACGCAGACGGATGAGGTGAAGCGTCTGCGCATGCTGGCGCTCGAGCTGCTTCTCGCCGGCCACCCGGAAGACTGCTCCACATGTCCGAAGTACGGGCACTGCGAACTGCAGATGCTGATCCAGTATATCGGACCGAAGACCGGCCGTCTCAAGATGCGCACGAAGGGCTTCGCGACAAACGAAGAAAACCCGCTGATCCTTCACGATATGAACCGCTGCGTCCTCTGCGGCCGCTGCGTCCGCGCCTGCAACGACCTGCGCGGCGTCAAGGTTCTCCAGTACCAGAAGAAAGATCTGGAAGTGTTCACCGGGGCACTTCATGAAAAGCTCCTGAAGGACACCAACTGCCGCTTCTGCCAGGCCTGCGTCGAAGTATGTCCGACCGGCACGATCCGCGACAAGCTGGCCAGCTCCGAAGTCAGGAAAGAAGACTATGTCGTTCCCTGCCGCGTGGGATGTCCGGCGCACATCGACGTGCCGCGCTACATCCGTTTCATCAATCAGGGCGACTATGCTTCCGCAAATGCCACGGTCCGTGAGAAAGTGCCGTTCCCGCACAGCCTGGGCTATATCTGCGTCCACAGCTGCGAACTGGAATGCAAGCACAACTATCTCAATGAGCCGGTTTCGATCCGCAACCTGAAGCGCTTTGCGGCGGAGCACGACGACGGCGAGTGGAAGAAGAAAGCCTTCCATAAACCCGCGACCGGCAAGAAGATCGCCGTCATCGGCGGCGGCCCGGCCGGCCTCACGGCTGCTTACTACGGAGCCAAGCTCGGACACAGCGTGACGGTGTTCGATGAATCCGCGAAACTCGGCGGCCAGCTCCGTTACGGTATTCCGTCCTATCGTCTCCCCAGAGAGATCCTTGACAAGGAGATCGCGGATATCCTCGAAGCGGGCGATATCACGGTGAAGACAGAGAGCAAAGTGGAAAATGCGCCGGCTCTCCTCAACGAGGGCTTCGACGCTGTGTTTGTGGCTGTCGGCACGCATCAGGGCGCGCGGCTTCCGCTCCCGGGCAATGATCTGGAAGGCGTCCAGGTCAATACGGACTTCCTCCGCGCATTTGAAGAAGGCACTGCGAAGGTCGGCGAGCATGTCGTCATCCTCGGCGGCGGCAATGTCGCCATCGACTGCGCCGGCGCGGCATTCCGTCTCGGCGCGAAGACCGTCGATATGGCCTGCCTGGAAGCCTATGACGCGATGACGGCAACAGACGAAGAGCGCGCGTGGGCTGTGGAAGAAGGCGTTGTGCTGCACAACTCCAAGACCTTCCCGCAGATCCTCGGCGAAGACGGACACGTCACAGGCGTGGAGATCAAGAGCGTCGGCAACTTCCGCAAGGAAAACGGCCGCATGATGTTCGACGTGCTCGACGGCACGGAAGAAGTCCTGCCGTGCGACACCGTGATCTTCGCGACCGGCCAGAGACCGACGATCCCGATGGAACCGGAAGCGTTCGGTCTGGAACTGACACACGGCAACTACGTAGCCGGCAAGGGCCCGAACGGCGAGACGTCCGTAAAGGGCATCTGGGCAGCGGGCGACTCCCTCACGGGGACGACGTCCGTGATCAAGGGCATCGCCGGAGCGAGAGACGCCATCTCCGCTATTGATATCTATCTCGGCGGCGACGGCAATATCGACGAGAGCCTGGCTCCCGAGCAGGTCAAGGATCCGTATATCGGCATCATTGAAGGCTTCAGCGGGATCCCCCGGACAGAGCCGAACGTGGTGCCGGCCCCTGAGCGCGTAGAGAACTGGAAGAGCTGCGGTCCGATGGACAAGGGCTTCGATGAGAAGAAGGCAAGATGCGAGTCCGAAAGATGTCTGCAGTGCGACCTGCGGCTGTGCATCGCCCAGCCGCGCACCTGGGGAGATTTTTCAAAGGAGGCGGAAGCATGACAAAGACTGTTGAAAATGCGAAAGCAATCGGCTATGCGGACCTTCTTGAAAAGATCAAGGCAGCGGGACTTATGGAGTACGGACTCCAGAGAGAAGCGCTTGCGGACAGGATCTATGCCGCCTGTGCGAAGGAAGGCGACGTGTATGTGCACGCCGGCCTCAACAATGCGGATGTCGACAGGGCGCTCTTAGCGCTCCTCAGGGATGATCCGGACGCGGTTCTGTCCGGCATCGCGATCGCCGGTTTCCTGACCGGAGCCGCAGCGAAATTCCTCTATCTGCCGGAAGACGAGGAGGAACTGACCGCGCAGGTGAAGCCGAAGGCTGAAGAATATAAAGTTGTCGTGGTGAACGACATCATCAACGTCCGTGAATCAGAAGGCGATCTGCTTCTGCACCTGGCGACTGCAAAGGATCTCGCGGATCTTGCCGACGGCAAGTACGAAGCCGGTCACTATGTGGTTCTTCCGGGCGAAGCGCCGAAAAAGGTTGCCCCGGATACGAAGGTGACGGACCTTCTCCCCGCGGAAGGCGTAAAAGCTTATTATCTCGGCTATCAGTACTATACGCCGGAAGAAGCGGCCTCCCTCACGGCGGCGGATGCCGTAACCGGCGTGATCTGCACGCTCTCCGAGAAAGACTGCATCGTGGATCACACGGCGAAGATCCTGCTGAAGGACCGGAAGGCCAGCTGCGGCCGCTGCGTGTTCTGCCGCGAAGGCCTGATCCAGCTCGAGTACATGCAGAAAGAGATCACGCTGGCAAGAGGCAAGACCGGATACTATGATCTCACCGAAGAGATCGGCGACGCGATGGGCTATAACACCCTCTGCTCGGTCGGCCAGGTCTCCGCGAACATCGCGCTGTCCGCGATCCGCAAGTTCGGCGACGAGTACGATGCGCATGTCAAGAAAAACAAATGCCCGGCGGGCGTCTGCGCGTCCTTCGTCCACATCTATATCGATCCGCTTGCCTGCACGGGCTGCGGCGAGTGTATTGACGTATGTCCGGCGGACTGCATCGAGGGCAAAGCGAAGTTTATCCATATGATCGACGAGTTCGAGTGCACCAAGTGCGGCAAGTGTATCGAGGCCTGCGACGACGACGCCATCCAGATGACGTCCGGCAAGCTTCCGAAGCTGCCGAGCCGTCTGACCAAGGTCGGCAAATTCAAAAAGCACTGAAAAAGCAATGAAAGAAAGCGGCAAGGGGACAGTCCCCTTGCCGTTTTTGTCTCATAGGAAATTCCGACGAATTTCCTATGAGACAAAAGCACTCCGTGCAGGATGCGCACTCGCACGCAAGGAAGATGTC
>CACXFK010000128.1 GCA_902766945.1 uncultured Lachnospiraceae bacterium
CCGGTAAACACGCCGAAGCCGCAGTCACGGACGACGTCCGAGACGTCCGTGATCTCCATGCCGAATCTGAGATCCGGCTTGTCCGAACCATAGCGGTCCATCGCGTCCTGCCAGGTCATCCTTCCGATGCCGTTCTCCCTGACTTCACGGCCGGCCTCCTCAATGCCTCGGACCAGGTCCTCGTCAAATGCGAGGGAACGCATCACCGGCGGCATCTTCTCGAGAAGATACGCAATGAGTGCGGTATTGACGCCGATCACGTCCTCCTGGTCTACAAAGGAGAGTTCCATATCCACCTGCGTAAACTCCGGCTGGCGGTCGGCGCGCAGGTCTTCATCGCGGAAGCAGCGGGCAATCTGATAGCAGCGGTCAAAGCCCGTGCACATCAGGAGCTGCTTCAGGAGCTGCGGGCTCTGCGGAAGCGCATAAAAGCTGCCCGGATGCACGCGGCTCGGGACGAGGTAGTCTCTCGCTCCTTCCGGGGTGCTTCCGATCAGGTTCGGCGTCTCGATATCCAGGAACCCTTCGGAAGAAAGGAAGTCGCGGATCATCTGGACGACATGCGCCCTGAATATGATGCGGTGCTGGAGCTCCGGACGGCGGAGGTCCAGATAGCGGTATCTGAGCCTTAAGTCTTCCCGCGTATCGATGCCGTCCTGGATCAGGAACGGGGGCGTCTCCGACGTACTGAGTATGCGGAGTTCGGACGGGATGATCTCAATCGAGCCCGTCTTCAGATTCGGGTTGACCGCGCCTCCGCGCTTTTCGACTGTGCCGACAACCGCGATCGCGGATTCCGGCTTCAGCGATCCCCAGCGCTCATCGGCGCCTTCGGATTCCGTGACGATCTGGATGATGCCGGATCTGTCCCGCAGGTCCACGAACACGATGCCGCCTTTATTCCGGCACTTGGCCACCCAGCCCATCAGCGTCACCTGCTGACCGATCATTTCCTCTGTGACTTCCGCGCACCGCATGGACCGCTTCAGTCCTTTCATTGACTCAGCCATATACTGTATCTGTCCTTTCTTTTATGTCAGGGTCTCTCCGCCAGGCCGTCAAGATGCCTGAAAGGAAGAAACCGTTCTGATTCTTAGGGTTGTCCGTACGTCCGTCAGTCCGCAAAAACCTCACGGATATCGGTATATCCTTCCGCTGCAAGCTGTTCCTTCTGGAACTTCCGGTTTTTCTTCATCTGTGCGATATCGACGGTTTTTCCTTCACTTCTCAGCCGCATCGCCTCACAGAAGATCCCGCCGAGCTTCTCTGCGGGCAGCTTCTTCTCGACAAGGAACGCCACCTTTTCCGAGCCGCCGTCCACTTCAAATCCGCGCTCGAGAAGCAGCATGATGATGCGCTCGAAGCCGATTGAGAAACCGACTGCCGGAGTCGGCTGTCCTGTAAACTTGCCGATCATCTCGTCATAGCGCCCGCCGCCTCCCACGGAGCCGCCGAACTCGTCCATCGAGATCTCAAAGATCGGGCCCGTATAATAGCCCATGCCGCGGACAAGCGTCGGGTCATAGACGATATTGAAATCCGCCTGTTTCGCTTCCCTGACGGTGCGGATGATCTCGGCGAGCGGAGACCCGACCTGCGCCATCTGGGCTGTTTCCGCTTCCGTCAGTTCCTCTCCTCGGGCGGCGAAAGAGCTGAGATAAGCCTCGACAACTTCCTCCGGATACTGCTCAAGGAGCTCCGCGCGGACGCCGTCAAGACCGATCTTATCCATCTTGTCGAGTATGATGAAGACCTTTTCGAGGTCGCCCTCTTTAAATCCGGCCTTCTCGGCTGTATCCCGGAGAAGTCTCCTGTCATTGATCCGGATCGTGAAATGGTGGAAATCCAGACGGTCCAGGACTTTCGTCGTCGCCAGGATCAGGTCGATCTCGCTTAAGTAAGAGGGATCTCCGAGAATATCAATGTCGCACTGCGTAAACTGTCTGTACCGCCCTCTCTGGGGCCGGTCGGCCCTGAAGACGCTGCCGATCTGGATCGCCTTGAACGGAGACGGCAGTTCGGCGGCATGTGCGGCGTAATATCTGGAGAGCGGCAGCGTCAGGTCGTATCTGAGCCCGCTGTCGGTCACGGCGTCTTCCGTGGTGGGGCCGGAAAGATCCAGCTTCTCGCCCCTCTTCAGCACCTTAAAAATCAGCTTTTCATTTTCACCGCCCTGCTTGGACTGCAGATTTTCGATATGCTCCACGACAGGTGTCTCGATCGATGAAAATCCGAATTGTTCGTAGGTGGAACGGATGAGGCCGATGCAGTAATTGCGCACAGCCATCTCCCGGGGCAGGATATCCTTCATGCCCGTCACCGGTTTTTTCTTCAGCGGCATAGATGTCACTCCTTTTCTGATATGGTTTCATGCCTGCGGCGCACACGCCGAAGCATAAACGCGCTCAGCCGTCCGTTTCTTCCGAAACATCCTTCTGCAGCAGTTCGTAATGCTCCTGTACGGCTTCATACAGCCGCCCGCCCAGCGTATAGGCGCTCAGAAGTTCGGCGTCCGAGTCCGCCAGATGCACCTGGAACCTGGTTCCCACGCGATGCACGACGCGCTCGAAAGCCAGGAAAATCTTCATGTCAAAATGTTTGATCTCGTCGATCATCAGCGAAATCGCCTCATCCACCTCAAACCGCTTCCGGTAGGGGCGGTCCGTCGTGAGCGCCGCAAACACATCGCAGACGCGGATGATCCTCGCGCCGAGCGGAATCTCCTCCCCGACGAGGTTGGACGGAAAGCCGGTGCCGTCATAGTCTTCGTGATGATACCGCACCGATTCGAGGATGAATCCGCTGTACCCGTACGTTTTCAGGATCTCGTAGGATAACATCGGATGCATCCGTACGTATTTCATTTCCTCAACCACAAGAGGACTTTCGATCTTCTCATTTCCGTAGAGATAGTTGGTCAGCCTGAGCTTCCCGATATCGTGAAGCATCCCGGCAATCCGGATCTGATAAACGACCGGTTCGTCGAGGCCCAGTTCAAGGGCAGTTTCACCTGCCAGGCAGCTGACGTAGATGCCGTGCTCCAGTTCCTCTGTGAGGTTGTAATCCACGATTCTTCCCATAGCGAAAATACAAACCGTGCAGCAAAAGTTTACTGATTCATGCGTTCCAGATAGGTCTTCACATCTTTCGGACTGATCGTCCGTTCGATGCGCCCGTCGTCATATACGGTCTTCGTCGAGGCTCCGGCTCCGAACGCCTCGATCGTCTGCACTTCCTCCATGATGAGGATGTTGTACAGACACTCTTTTCCGGGAACCGAAAAGCCGGTGTTTTCAAGATTCCCGCGCATATTTTTCTGCCTGTAGAGATAATAGGGCACCATTCCCAGCCGCTCAGCGCTCCCTGCGGCCATATCCATGAGATCCGCCGAGTTATCAAGGGAAAGCCCCCGGAACGCGCCGCGGTCCGCGCACTCATCCTTCTCCCGGTCTTCGAGAATCTGCCTCGTCAGACGGGAGGCGCGTTTCACAGCGAGTGAGTGCACCGTCAGCGAATCCGGCTCCAGCTGTGAGATACCCTCGAGCGTGTTCTGAAGCTCCGCCTCTCCCTCTCCGGGAAGGCCCAGGATGATGTCCATATTGATATTCTCAAACCCGGCTTCCCTCGCCATATGGAATGCGCGGACCGTATCTTCAGTCGTATGCCGGCGTCCGATCAGTTCCAGCGTGCGGTCATTCATCGTCTGCGGATTGACGGAAATCCTGGTGACGCCGTGCTGTTTCAGCACAGCGAGCTTTTCTTTCTCAAAAGAATCCGGTCTCCCCGCCTCTACGGTATATTCGATGACGCCGCTCAGGTCAAAGATCCTGCTTATGCTGCCAAGCAGCCTGTCCAGCTGCCCGGCGGACAGAGAAGTCGGCGTCCCTCCGCCGATATAAACCGTCACCGGCCCGCTTCGTCTCCCGCTCATGACGATCTGTTCATGCCGGCGCTGCATTTCCCGGATCACCGTATCCAGATACTCGTCGATTCTCTTCTTCCAGGCGGACACCGGGCTTGAGGAGAAGGTGCAGTACAGGCAGATGGACGGGCAGAACGGGATATGCACGTACAGGCTGTACGCGGCTTCACCGAGCGGCACGTCCGCAAGAAGCCGTCTCTCCCGCTTCGCGATCCGGACGGCCAGCTGCGCCTTCGGCAGCGACACATAGTCGTTTTCGGTCAGATACCGTACGGCCTCCTCTTCCGATGCGCCTGCGCCGAGCATCTGCATCGGGATCCGGGTCGGACGTATGCCGGACAGGATCCCCCACGGAAGCTCCGTCCCGGTATAATCGGAAAGCGTGCGGTACAGTTCCTGCTTCAGCGCGTCCTTTGCCGCTTTTCTGTCGGTATAGTCCGGAATCCCGACCTTCAGTTCCAGATTATACCCGGCCTCCCGCTTCGCGGTCTCATCCTCCTGAAAGATGCTCACGTCATCATCCGGGAAAAAGCTCTTGACAAGGGAATGAATGTCGTAAAAAAAGTCCGGGCGGTCCGTTAAGATCCCGACTCTCACAGTTCAAACCCCTCGATCATCCGCTCATGCGCAGCCGTTGTCTGCGGGCCGTGTCCGGGCAGGATCACGGTCTCACCGGGAAGCGCGGTCAATATGTTTTTCAGGCTCTCAAAGATCTGGTCGCTGCGGCCGGTCGGAAGGTCCGTCCGCCCGTAACTCTCAAAGAAAACGGTGTCGCCCGAAAAGAGTACCCCGTCCTCCGGAACATAGTAGCAGACGCTTCCTGCCGTATGCCCGGGCGTCGCGATCACGCGGAATTCCCGGCCGAGGAGATGAAGGACATCGCCGTCTTTCAGCCAGGCATCCGGAGAAATCTCATATGTCCCGGAAAAGAAGCTGCTGTTCAGATCCGCGTTTTCGACCATCGGCCGCTCCGCTTCACTGATCGACACCTTACAGGAAGGAAATGCCGCCTTCACTTCATTTACAGCCATAATATGATCGAAATGGCCGTGCGTGAGAAGGATGTCCGTCGGCACCGCACCCATCTTTTCAAGAACGGCAAGGATGTGTTCGCTGTCATCCCCGGGATCGATCAGGACCGCTTCCTTTCCGTTTTCGTCATGTTTCACGATGTAGCAGTTTGTCTGCACGGGGCCAGCAACAAGGCCGCCGATCCACAACGGTTCCGCCATCTTCATCACCCTGTCCTTCTCTCGATATCCATCACATCCGGTATCCGTCTGATCTGGGCGATCAGAGAGTTGAGTTCGCCGGTCGAGTGAACCGCAAAGCTCAGTTCCATCGTAGCCGTGCCCTGCTTGCTGGTTCGGACATTCAGCTGCCCGATATCGATATGCCGTTCCGAGAAAACTCTCGACACATCCACCAGGAGACCGGTCCGGTTTTCCGCGTAAATGCTGATCTCGGCTTCATAGGTGCGGGAGCTCGTCTCATCTTCGGGGAGCTGCCACTCCGCTTCGATCAGGCGGTCGCGGTCGAGCTCCGACATACTCAGTATATTGATGCAGTCCGTCCTGTGCACGGTGACGCCGCGCCCGCGCGTCACAAAGCCGACGATCTCATCGCCCGGGATCGGGCTGCAGCACTTGGCGAAGTGCACGGCCAGGTCATGGACCCCCTTGACGACGATGCCGCCCTTCCCTTCTCTCGGCGCGATATGCACACGCTCACGGGATTCCGCGGCTTGCAGGATGTCCTCGTCACGGATCGATTTCCGGCGCTCCTTCTCGTACTGGTCGATCAGCTTGTTGACCACCTGGCCTTCTTTCAGACCGCCGTGGCCGATCGCGGCCAGCACGGATTCCCAGTCGTGGAAACCGTATTTTCTCAGCACGGCCTCCTGATACTCGCTCCTGATCAGGTCCTGAAGCTGAAAGCCTTTCATCTTCGCGTACTGACTGACGAGTTCCTTGCCGTGCTCGATATTGTCTTCTTTGAGTTCCTTGCGGAACCACTGGTTGATCTTGTTCTTCGCCTGCGTGCTCTTGACGATCTTCAGCCAGTCGCGGCTCGGGCCTTTGGAGTTCTGGGACGTAATGATCTCCACCCGGTCTCCGTTCCTGAGCCTGTAGTCCACCGGCACGAGTTTGCCGTTTACACGCGCCCCGATCATCTTGTTCCCGACTGCGGAGTGTACGCTGTACGCGAAATCGATCGTACAGGAACCGTTCGGAAGCGTCTTGACGTCGCCCTGCGGCGAGAAACAGTAGACGCTCTCGGAAAAGAGATCGAGATCGGACTTTAAGAGCGACATAAACTCCTTGTTGTCCGAAGAGTCCTGCTGCCACTCGAGGATCTGGCGGAGCCAGGTCAGCTTCTGCTCTTCCTGGTTGCCGGATACCGTGCGTCCGTTTGAAGCTTCTTTATACTTCCAGTGCGCCGCGATACCGTACTCGGCGACGCGGTGCATCTCGTACGTGCGGATCTGGATCTCGAACGGGGTGCCGTCGGAGCCGATCACCGTCGTGTGAAGCGACTGGTACATGTTCGGCTTGGGCATCGCGATATAGTCTTTGAATCGGCCCGGGATCGGCTTGTACATCTCGTGGATGATGCCGAGCGCGGCGTAACAGTCGCTGACCGAATTGACGATGATCCGGATGGCGAACAGGTCGTAGATCTGGTCAAGCGTCTTGTCCTGGTTGACCATCTTCTTATAGATGGAAAAATAGTGCTTGACCCGTCCGGTAATCTCCGCTTCGATCCCGGCGTTTATGACATGCTCGCGGACCTCACTGACGATCTGCTCGACAAATTCCTCCCGCTGCTGTTTCTTCGCGCCGACTTCCTCGACCAGTTCCTGATAGACCCCCGGCTTCCAGTAACGAAGCGCGAGGTCGTCCAGTTCGGTCTTAATTCTCGATATACCGAGCCTCTGGGCGATCGGAGCATAGATATCCATCGTCTCCGACGCTTTTTCCAGCTGCTTCTCGCGGCGCATATACTCCAGCGTCCGCATATTGTGAAGGCGGTCGGCGAGCTTGATGATGATCACGCGGATGTCCTTGGCCATCGCGAGGAACATCTTCCGCAGGTTTTCAGCCTGGATCTCGACCTTTTCGACCTTATAGTCGACCTGGCCGAGTTTTGTCACGCCGTCCACGAGAAGCGCCACGTCATCGCCGAATTCACGGCGGATCTCTTCAACCGACATCGCCGTATCCTCGACGACGTCATGCAGGATGCCGGCCGCGATCGTCTCCTTGTCCATCTCCAGGTCGGCCAGTATGATGCCGACGCAAAGCGGATGGACGATATACGGTTCTCCGGATTTCCTCATCTGCCCGTTGTGGGACTGATCGGCGATGCGGTAAGCCTTCTCGATCATCGTCAGATCATCGGAAGGATGATATCTGAGGACTCTTTTTTTCAGTTCTTCATAGAGATCTTCAGGCGCAGTAAAATCAGCCGGCGTGGACAATAATCCCTCCGGCTTTTTTACTAAGTTGTTCCGGTCTGTACCGAGAC